>CAZOLL010000137.1:0-9493 GCA_964580365.1 uncultured Phycisphaeraceae bacterium | reverse complement strand
GACCTCGCGAACCTGAGGGAGCCGCGCGACGCGATGGGCGCGTCGCTCGTGCCCGTCCTCGAGGGCGATGCACCGGGCGCGCTGAGCGACCTGCCGTTCACCGCCGAGCTCACGCACGTTCCGGTGAAGCCGGACGGCAACGCCGACGACAAGTTCAGGAAGACGCAAGCGTTCGGAAAGGGTTGCTTCGAGCTGATCGCCGAGGAGTGGCGCGTGTACGACGTCCGGCGAGTGACCGTGTTCCAGGGGCAGCGCATCGGCGAGCAGGTGCTTCGCGCATTCGACCTCTGCAAGGACCCGACGCAGCGCGAAGACCGCGCCGCCTCCGACCCCGAACTCCTCGCGAACCTGAAGGGGCTGCGCACCAAGCTGCGCTCCGGCCTGAAAGCGATGCACGAGGCGATCCCGTGGTCCGGCGAGACGAACCAGGCCAAGATCCCTCCGGAAGTCCGCCGCTCGCTGATCCAGAACGGCTACCTGCAGGCCAACCCGATCGACGATGATCCGCCCGCGTCGCAGCCTGCCGACAGCGGTCCCAAGAAGAAATGACGGCGCCGGCTCCGCGCGCACGGCGCTTCGCGGGCCGGCTCCTCCTCGCGCTCGGCGCGCTCCTGCTCACGCTCGTCGTTCTCGAGCTCGCGCTCCGCGTCGCGCCGTTCCTCATGCCGGGCCCGCGCGGCGGCGCCGACGCACCTTTTCGCATCCTCTGCGTCGGCGACTCGCACACTTACGGTCTCGGCCTCCCGCCCGTTGCTGCCTACCCCGCGCAGCTGCAGGCCCGACTCGATGCGGCCGGCGGGACGATCGGAGTGAAGAACTACGGCGTCCCTGGACGCAACTCGGGCGCGCTCCTGCGCGAGCTCCCGCGCTACCTCGACGATGTGCGTCCAGACGTCGTCATCGTGCTCGTCGGGTTCAACGACGCGTGGAACTTCGACGCGGCTCCCGAAGCCGCCGCGAGCGCAGCGGAACGCGTGCGGCGGTTCTTCCGCGAGCTGCGTCTTGTGCGCATGGTGCGTCTCGTGTTGTTCCGAGAGACGACCGACGCACCGCGCATCGTCGTCGAGGACGGCCGCACGTTCGTCATCGAGAACGGCGGGAAGCGCCCGGCCGGCGTGGGCGGCAAGGCGTTCGGCGGCGTCGAAGGCGAAGCGCTCGCGGCGCGGGTTTCGGACAACCTCGACCGCATCACCGCGCTCGTCCGCGATCGCGGCGCGCGGCTCGTGTTCCTCGACTACGCGTTCGAGGGCCAGGCCACGTTCACGACTCTGAACGAGACGCTCCGCGCGGCCGCGAAGCGGCTCGACGTGCCGATGTGCGAGATCGCGATCCCCTTCCGCGACGAGATCGCGCGCGTCGGCGCGGACAAGCTGTTCTTCGAGGACGGACATCCCACCGGAATGGGGTACTCCCGCGTCGCCGACCTCGTCGCGGAACGCCTGCGCGCTCTTGCGTGGTTGCCGGACGTTCGCGCGGGGGACCCTGCGGGGACGGACGACGGCCCCGCTCCGACGCTGGAGCTGGGAACGCGCGACGACGCGACCGTCGCGTACGTCCACGGCGCGCCCGACCGCGACGTGCAGATCGCGATCTCCCGGACGCGGACGCCGCCGATCGAGTTCGGCGGAGTCTCCGTCCCGATCGGCAAGGACGACCTGCTCGAGCGCTCGCTCGCGGTCCCCGCGCTGCGCGCGCGCCTCGACGCCTCCGGAAACGCCGGCATCGAGATCCCGCCCGAGCTGCTCCGCCCCGAGCGCGGTCGCGAGCTACTCGCCGTCGCGCTCGTCTACCCGAAGAACGCCGCGAGCGGGGCTCCGCGCCTCAGCCTCGTCGTGCGTTTCACGCCTTGACGCGAGTCGATTCTCGAAGCGCTCACCCGTTGGCCACGCGATCTTCACGAACGGGGGCGATCGTTCCCCCCCGTCGATCCCGGCTTCCCCGCCGGAAGGAGTTCGATGAGCCACGTTTTGTTGATCGAAGACGACCCGGACCTCGTGACGGTCCTTTCTCACCATCTGCGCGCGCGCGGACACACCGTCTTCTGCGTCGCCGCGCGAGCGGACGCGGCCCGACGATGGTCGACGATCGGATCGCGCTCAGCGGTTGAACTTCGCCTCGAGGCCCTGGATCCGCTTGTCGTATTCCTCGGCGACCTTCCACCAGTCGACGCTCATCGCGGCGAACTCGTCGAAGCGCTTCACCGCGGGCGGCGTCAGCACGTTGGGACGCACCGGGATCTGAACCGAGTCGGACTCGGCGAGCATCTTCTCGACCTCGGTCGAGAGCAGGTACTCGACTAGTTTCTTCGCGTGCTCCGGGTGCGGTCCGCCCTTGACGATGGCGACCGTGTTCGGGATGACGAGCGCTCCGATGCCGCCTTCGACGACTGACGGGTCGTCGGGGTAGACCGCCGCAACGTGGCCGCCGTCCGCCAGCGCCACGTGGAAGTCGTCGGTGTCGGTGAAACCGAACCACGCCTGTCCGTCGCGGACCTGGCGGGCGACCATCGCGTTGCCCGGCGTCACGATGAGGTCGTTCTTCAGCGCCGCGTCGAGGAAGCGGTCGGTCGCTTCGGCGCCGAGACGCGTGTACAGCGCCGACATGTGCGTCAGCGTCGTTCCGGCGAGCGGCTTCGCGAGGGCGGCCTTGCCCTTGAACTCCGGCTTCAGGAAGTCGTGGAACGACGTCGGCCACTTGGTCTTGTCCGGCATCTTGTCGGTGTTGACGATGAGGATGCGCGCCCGCGCGGCGAAGCCGTGCCAGTAGCCGTCCTTCTCCTTGAACGCGGCCGGGAGGTCGTTCGCGGTCGGCGGGACGTACGGCGCGAGGATCCCGAGCTTCTGCAGGCGCAGCGTGTGGAGGATCTCGTTGTTCCAGAACACGTCGCAGCGGGGGCGGTCCTTCTCTTCCTCGATCGCCTTCACGAGCCCGACCGTCTTGGTCATCTCGACGTCGAACTGCGCCTTCACCTCGATGCCGGTCTTCTGGGTGAATGCTTTCAGCACCGGCTCGGCGTACTCGCGGTCGAGGGCGCAGTAGACGACCACGGCATCCGACTTGGAGCAGCCGGCGAACAGGCTCGCCAGGGCAAGGAAAGGTCCCGCCCAACTCGCAACTCGACGCATTCGAGATCTCCAGCTCCGCGACGGTCCGCGGGGACTCAAGGGTTCAATTCGCGGCGAAGATCCTCGAGGCGCGTGCGTGCCTGCGAACGATCCTCGATTTCCGCGGGCTCCGCTTCGATGCGGAAGCCCTGCTCGAGCAACTCGAAGGCCTTCTTCGCGTCGCGGCGCGGCGATGGCTCGGAGAGCGCGAGGCCGAGGAGGATCGACGCCGCGGCGGCGTGCGGCCCCCCCGCCGAGAACTCGCGGAGATCGGATTCCACGCGGTTCAGATCGGCGCGGTCGCGTGTGCCGAGGAAGCGCAGAGCGCACGTTTTGGCGATGCCGAAGCGAATCTCGTCGCCGAGTTCGTCGTCGCCCAGGTCCCGGGCGGTTTCGAACGCGCGCAGTGCGTCACCGAAACGACCGCGGGCCTGGTAGGCGCGGCCGAGCCAGTACTGCAGTGCGACGGACTCCGGGTCCGCGTGCGCCGCGTCGCTCGCGAGCGACAGCGCTTTGCCGAAGTCCCGCTCCCCTTCGAGCGCGGCGCGGATCGCCGCGACGGACTCCGACCTTGCCGCGTCCCTGCCGCCGTCGCAACCGCCGGCGCCAAGCGCGAAGACGATGAAGCCAAGAGCCGTCGCGGGCGAGCAGCGCCGCGGCGGACGGAGGATTCCTGCGGAGGTCTCTCGGATCACGGCGCGAAGCTTAAGCGTCGCGCGCGGCCGATTCGACTCAGCGGGACTTCGCCTCGAAGGATCGCTCTCCGTCGTTCGGAGGCATCCCGGCGGGAACCGCGCTGTTCTGCGGCGTGAACTGTTTCGAATCGAGCAGGGCCCCGCACAAGTTGCAGATCAAACGGATGGTCAAGCACCCACTCGGTTCGAGAATCTGCTCCTCGCGGACATCGAGGATACTGCACGGGCAGCTCTTCATCGAACCCCCCAACTCACGAGCGGTACCTGCGGCAGGGGAAGCCATCCCCTGGCCGAAGGCGGTTTCGTTCACGCGGCGACAGCACGGACCCGATCGCGACTTCACGACCACCCACCGTGCCGCACTCCGCGTTCCAACCCTCCTCTTCTCGCAAGCGCCCAGTTGTCGAGCGCGCTGTCCGGGGGAAGACCGTCGAACTCCACGGTGTCGATCCCCCTGCAACGCACCGATGACGAGACGTCGGGCCCTTGCCCGATGTTCACATGTTTTTGCGACATTCCTCTCGCGCAAGTCCCTGCTCGCGGTCGGCATCCCATGCGGTCCACCGCATCCCCAGACCCACGTTGCATCGGCACCGCCGTTCGAGGCCCCACCTTTCATCGACGGCGCGGCGACGTCCCCACTCCTGCTCGGATCGCTCCGTCCGCACGCCGAAACCCCTCGGTATCCTCCCCGCGATGAGCAGCGGCACCCTCCCATTTCGTGACCGTGACCCCGTCGCGCCGGCACCGGCGGCGACCGCTCCCGCCGCGGGATCGGCGGCAACGCGAAAGCGCGTGTTCCTGTTGGATGGCACCGCGCTCGCCTATCGCGGCCACTTCGCGCTCGTTCGCCAGCCGTTGACGAACTCGAAGGGGCAGAACGTCTCGGCGCTGTTCGTGTTCGCGCAGACCCTCCTGTCGATCATGGACAAGGAGCGGCCGGACTTCATCGCCGTCGCGTTCGACCCGAAGGGGAAGACGTTCCGCCACGACCGATTCGCGGACTACAAGGCCACGCGCGAGAAGACGCCGGACGAGTTGATCGCGCTCATCCCCGCGATCCGCGAACTGGTGCTCGCGTTCAACATCCCGTTCGTCGAAGTGCCGGGGTACGAGGCAGACGACGTGATCGCGACGCTCACGCGTCAAGCCGAGCAGGCCGGCCACGACGTGATGATCGTCACCGGCGACAAGGACTTCCTGCAGATCGTGTCGCCCACGGTCAAGCTCTACAACGTCCTGCGCCCCGACCGGCAGGTGGAGATCCAGGGCGCGGAGGCGGCGGAGGCGAAGTTCGGCGTCGGCCCGGAGCACGTGATCGACGTCCTCGCGCTGATGGGAGACGCGAGCGACAATGTTCCCGGCGTCGCTGGCATCGGACCCAAGACCGCCACCGAGCTGAACAAAAAGTTCGGCAGCCTCGACGCACTCTACGCGCGCCTGCCCGAGGTCGACCGCGCGTCCGTCCGCGAGAAGCTCGAGCTCTCGCGAGAGCAGGCGTTCCTCTCGCGCGAGCTCGTCAAGTTCCACTTCGACGCGCCGGTCCAGTTCGACGAGGCCTCGTTCCGCCGCTCCAACCCCGACGCCCCGCGACTGCTCCAGCTGCTCAAGACGTGGGAGATGAACTCGCTGATCGACCGCGTGCGCGTCGCCCCGCCGGCGGAGGCGCGCGACTACACGATCGTCCGGGACCGCGCCGGTTTCGACGCGCTGCTCGCCGGGCTCCGCGCCGCGAAGTCGTTCGCGTTCGACACCGAGACCACCGACATCGACCCGCTGCGGGCGCGCCTCGTCGGCATGTCGTTCTCGTTCGCGTCGAACTCCGCGTGGTACCTCCCGGCGAATTGCGTCCCGCCGGTGTTCGCGGACGGCAACGACGCCGACCATTTCGTGCGCGAGTTGGCCCCGGTCTTCGCCGACCGCTCGATCAAGAAGTGCGGCCAGAACGCGAAGTACGACCTCTTGATGCTCCGCCGCGTCGGGCTCGAGGTCGCGAACGTCGACTTCGACACGATGGTCGCGTCCTATTGCGTCGCCCCTCACGAGCTCGCCCACAACCTCGATCACCTCGCGCTGAAGTACTTGAGCCTGCAGAAGATCCCGACGAGTGCTCTCATCGGGAAGGGGAAGCAGCAGATCACGATGGATCAGGTGCCGATCGACAAGGTCGGTGAATACGCGTGCGAGGACGCCGACGTCACGTTTCGGCTGGTGCCGCTGCTCGAGAAGGAAATGAACGCGCTCGGAGTGGCGAAGCTGTTCCACGAAGTCGAGATGCCGCTCGTGCGCGTGCTGGAAGCGATGGAGCGCGCCGGCGTCGCGATCGACGTCGACGTCCTGCGGCGGATCGGCAAGGAGTTCGACGAGCGGCTCACGCATCTCACGACCGAGATCCACGAAGCCGCCGGCGAGGTCTTCAACATCAACTCGCCGCAGCAGCTCGGGAAGATCCTGTTCGAGAAGCTGGAGGTGCACAAGGCGTGCGGAATCCAGCGGCCGCGGCGCACTCAGACCGGCTGGTCGACCGACGCCGCCGTTCTCGAGTCGCTCGCGAAGCACCCGCTCGCTGCGAAGCTCCTCGAGTTCCGCGCGCTCGTGAAGCTGAAGGGCACCTACGTCGACGCGCTGCCCGAACTCGTCAACCCCGAGACCGGTCGCATCCACACCTCGTTCAATCAGGCGGTCGCGTCCACGGGACGACTGTCGTCCTCCGACCCGAACCTGCAGAACATCCCGATCCGCACGCCGGAAGGCCGGCAGATCCGCACAGCGTTCGTCGCGTCGGGCCCGGACGCCGTGCTGCTCTCGGCCGACTACTCGCAGATCGAGCTGCGCATCCTCGCGCACCTCTCCGGCGACGAGAACCTGATCCGCGCGTTCCGCGAGCGACAGGACGTGCACCGCTCGACAGCGGCGCTGATCTTCGGCATGAAGCCCGACGAGGTGCCCGACGAACTGCGCGCGCGCGCGAAGACGATCAACTTCGGCGTGATCTACGGCATGGGGGCGCAACGACTCGCGGCGCAGACCGGCATGACGCAGTCGGAAGCCGCGCAGTTCATCGAGGCCTACTTCAAGACGTTTTCCGGCGTGCGGCGCTGGCTCGACGACACGCTCGCCGCCGCGCGTCGCGACGGATACGTCACGACGATGCTCGGCCGCCGCCGCCCCCTCGCCGAGCTCGACTCCGAGCATCCGCGCATCGCCGCGATGGCGCGCAACATGGCGGTGAACACGCCGATCCAGGGCACGGCGGCAGACCTCATCAAGGTGGCGATGGTCCGCATCCACGAGCGGCTCGGCGCCGGCGGCTACGCGACGCAGATGATCCTGCAGGTGCACGACGAGCTGGTCTTCGACGTGCCGAACGGCGAGCTCGACGCGATCCGCGAGCTCGTCCGCGAGACGATGGAGGGCGCGCTGTCGTTGTCGGTGCCGCTCGTCGTCGACGTGGGCGTCGGGAAGAACTGGCTCGAGGCGCACTGACGCGCCGCTCAGCTCTCGCCGTAGACCTCGCGGCCGGCGACGAACGTCTTGACCACGCGCGCGGGCAGCGGCTTGCCGGCGTACGGCGACACCCTCGCTTTCGACCGGAACTCCTCGGACGGGACCGCGTGCGGCGCGCGATCGTCGACCAGCACGAGGTCGCCGTCGGCGCCCGGTGCGATTGCGCCCTTGCCCTGCAGGCCGTACAGCCCGGCCGGCGCGAGACACGCGCGCTCGATGAGCGAGTCCAGCGTGAGCACTCCGCGGCGGATGAGCTCGAACGACAACGGCAAGAGCACGTCGGCCGACGAGATGCCCGAGGGGTTCTGCGAGAACTCCGCGAGCTTCTCGTGCGGCAGGTGCGGAGCGTGGTCGGTCTCGAGCACGTCGAGCACGCCGTCGCGCAGGCCTTCGATGAGCCGGTCGCGGTCGACGTCGGACTTGATCGAGGGGTTCACCTTCAAGACGCCGCCCTGCTCGGCGACGTCCTGGTCGGTGAACAAGAGGTAGTGCGGGCACGTCGCGGCGGTGACCGGGAGGCCCTCCGCCTTCGCGTCGGCGATGCGATCGACGGCGCCGGCGGTCGAGAGGTGGAAGACGTGCATCCGCGCGCCGGTCGCGCGCGCGAGGCGGATCGCACGCTCGACGGCGAGCACTTCGGCCGACGGCGGTCGCGCCTTGCTCCACGCGCCGGCTCCGGCCTCGCCGAACTTCTTTACGCCGCTCTCGATCGTCGACTTGTCCTCGGCGTGAACCACCATCGGCTTGCCGATGCGCGCTGCTTCCTGGAACAGCGCGAACAGCATCGACTCGGCGTCGACACCGGGGTCGCCGTGCGACGGCGCGAGGAAGACCTTGAAGCCGACCACGAGGTCGCCGAACTCGGAGAGCTTGCCGACCGATTGAGCGTTGGCCGTCCCGTAGAGCGCGACGTTGACCACCGACTTCCCGCGCGCCCGCGCGAGCTTCGCCTCGATCGCCTCGCGCGAGGTCATCAACGGCTGGTTGTTCTGGATCTCGCAGACGGTCGTCGCGCCGCCGTGCGCCGCCGCGCGGGAACCCGTAGCGAAGTCCTCCTTGTCCTCGCGGCCGGGCTCGCGGAAGTGCACGTGATCGTCGATGAGCCCGGGCAGCAGAAGTAGACCGGACGCGTCGATCGTGCGGGGCGCGGTGAGCGACCCGCGCATCGCGACCGCGGCTACCCGGCCCGCCGCCAGACCGACGTCCTCCACCGGCGCGCCGCCCTTTCTCCACACGCGGGCGCCGCGAATCACGACGTCGAGCCCGCTCATCCGCCGGCCGCCTTCACGACGACCAGCGTGAGATCGTCGTCGGGGGCCTTCCCGCCCGTGAACTCCGCGAGGTCGCGTTGGACCGCGTCGATGATCGCGCGCAGGGCCGCGGCGCGCTCGCGCTCGACGGTCGCGCGGAGACGATCGCGGCCGAACACCTCGTCGCCGCGGCGCGACTCGAGCACGCCATCGGTCGTCATCACGAGCACGTCGCCGGGAGCGAACGTGACGGGACCGGCCCCGGTGTACTCCGAATCGCGGTCGATGCCGAGCGCAGGGCCCGTGGCGCCCAGGTCCGCGTGCGTGCCGTCGGCGCGCACGAGGATCGGCGCGGTATGGCCCGCGTTCGCGGATCGCAGCGACCTCTCGCGCGGGTCGATCACGCCGACGAACAGTGACATGAAGATCGCGCCGTCCGTGTCCTCGTCGAAGCGGTGGTTCATGCGACGCAGCACCTTCCCGAACTCGAATGCGCCTTCGGCCGACGCACGCAGGAGCGAGCGCGCGCTCGACATCAGGAGCGCCGGGCCGACGCCATGGCCCGCGACATCGCCGATGGCGACGATCCACCGGCCGTCGGCGAGCGGAATGAAGTCGTAGTAGTCGCCGAGCGCTTCTTCGGCGGGACGCGACCACCCGGCGAGCTCGAAGCCCGGGACGTTCGCCGGCGCGCGCGGGATCAGGCCTTCCTGGATCGAGCGCGCGATCTTGATCTGCTGGCGCGCGCGCTCCGCTTCGAGTGCTTCCTTCACGAGCCGCGCGTTCTCGACCGCGATCGAAAGCGCCCCGGCGAGCGCGTCGAAGAAGCGCAGGTCGGAGCGCGAGAACTCGCGATGGGTCGCGCGCGAGTCGACGTAGATGAGCCCGAGCCGGCGCTCCTTCACCCGCAACGTCACGCACATCACCGCGCGCAGCT
>CAZOLL010000136.1:0-9517 GCA_964580365.1 uncultured Phycisphaeraceae bacterium | reverse complement strand
GCACAGGACGGCGACGACCACCGCCAGCTTGAACAGGCGGCGCAGCATCGGGCGGTCAGGCGACCTCTTCGGCCGACAGGGTCCGCGGCGCCTTCGTCGACGCATCGGTCGCGAACGGGCGCTTGTCGACGCGGTCGCACGACTCGCGCAAGGTCGGACGGTCGCGCTCGGGGCTGTGGATGCGCCGGACGCGCCGGCCGAGCGTGCAGGTGATCTCGTACGGCACCGTCTGCAGCTGCTTCGCGATGTCGGTCACGGCGATCTGGTGGTCGCCGTCCTTGCCGATGAGCGTGACGAGGTCGCCGACGCGGACGCCCGGGATCTCGCCGACGTCGACCATGATGTAGTCCATCGAGATCGCGCCGACGATCGGCGCCTTCTTCCCGCGCACCAGCACGTGCCAGCGGTTCGAAAGTCCGAAGCGCAGGCCGTCGTTGTAGCCGATGGGCAGAGTCGCGATTCGCGTCTTCTTCTTCGTGACGTGCAGGCGGTTGTAGGAGATTGGCGTCCCGGCCGGGACGTCCTTCATGTAGATGACCTGCGTGCGCAGCGAGAGCGCGGGCTGGATGTTCTCGGCGCCCGGCTTGTCGGTCTCGATCAGTCCGTACGCAGCCGCGCCGAGGCGCACCATGTCGTAGTCGAGGCCTTCCTCGAAGAGCACCGCGCCGGAGTTCGCGGCGTGGAAGACCGGCACCTTCATGCCGGCGTCGATCATGCGGCGGCGCAACTGCGCGAAGCGCTCGACCTGCTCGCGCGTGAAGGGATCGCCCGCGTTCGCCGAGCTTGAGAAGTGCGTCGCGACGCCTTCGAGCAGCAGCCAGCGCGACGCGAGCGCGGCTTCCGCCACCTTGATCGCGGTGTCCGGGAACGGACCGAGGCGCCCCATCCCGGTATCGACCATGACGTGGACGCGGCACTTGCGGTTGGCCGCGCGCGCGGCGCGCTCGAGGCGGCGCACGCGCTCGTGCGAGTGCACGCAGATGGCGATGTCGTTCTTGATGACGTCTTCCATCTCCTGGTCGACGATCGCGCCGAGGATGAGGAGCGGCGCGTCGATGCCGGCCTCGCGCAGCTCGAGCGCCTCCACGGAGTCGCCCATGCCGAACGCGGCGACCTCGCCGCGCGAGAGAACGTGACGCGCGACCTCGACCGCGCCGTGGCCGTACGCGTCGGCCTTCGCCACCAGCATGATCTTGGTGCTCGGCGAGAGCTTCGAGCGCAAGTGGGCGAGGTTCGAGCTGATCGCCGCGAGGTCGATCGTGGCCCACACACGGGGTCGCGTGTTCATGGAGGGTCGTCCGCTGTCGGTCTCGGTCCGGATCCTTCTTCGGCCGGTTTCTACCCGGTCAGCGCCCCATTTCATCGGAGGGCTTCGATCGTTCCAACTGCCTTCTGCGCCACAGACGTTCGGCTTCGGACGGGCGCAGATACCGGGGGAGAACGTCGTCCCCGGGGGCCGGGGTTCCGTCCGGGTCTCGGATTCGCGCGAGCGCGAGCACCTGCGCGGCCGTCGGGGCGAGGTCGGCGCGGCCGAAAGCGCCGGCGCCGGCGGCGGAGAGCACGGGAAGGCCGTCGCCCGCGACGAACTCGGCCCGGTCGATCGACCGTGCCAGGGCGAGCACGGCTTCGGCGTCGAAGAACTCCGGCGCCGCGCGCTCGACGAGCGTGCCGTCCGGCCGTTTGTCGAACCGGGCCGCGTACACCGCGCCGCGACCGGCGTCGATCGCGGCGACCAACGCGCCGGCCGGCGCCTCCGGGCGCGCCGCGAGTGCGGCGAGCGAGTCGACGCCGACCAGAGGCTTCCCGAGCACGAACGCGAGCGACTTCGCCGTGGCGACGCCGATGCGCAGTCCGGAGTATCCGCCCGGACCGACCGCCACCGCGATGCGATCGATCGACGGCGGCTGCACGCCAGAGCGCTCGAGCAGTGCGGCGATCCCCGCGGCGACGGACCGGCCGTGGCGCGGGTCGGGCCCGAGCTCGGCGAGCTCGACCCGGCCGTCTTTTTCGAGCGCGAGCGTTGCGGTCTTCGCGGACGTCTCGATCGCGAGCGCGATCATGCGCCGATCTCGGCCTCGACCGCCGCGGCGATCGTGCGGGCGGAGCGCTCGACTTCACCCTTGTCCTCGCCTTCGACCATCACGCGCAGCAGGTTCTCGGTGCCGGAGTAGCGCACCAACACGCGGCCGCGGCCGGAGATCGCGCGCTCGACCTGCCCCATCGCGTCGGCGACGCGCGGCAGCCCCTCGATCGGCGGCTTGGCGCGCACTCTCACGTTGAGGAGGACTTGCGGTACGGGCGCGAGCGGCGCGGTCAGCTCTTCCAGCTTCTTGCCGCTCGACTTCATCAGCGCGGCGATCGCGATGGCGGTGAACAGGCCGTCGCCGACGTAGCACGACTCCGCGCCGAAGATCAGGTGGCCCGACGGCTCGCCGCCGAGCGCGAGCGACTCGCGCTCGAGCGCGACGGCGACGTGACGGTCGCCGACCGGCGTGCGGACCAGGCGGATGCCGCGCGACTTGAGCGCCAGCTCGAGACCGAAGTTCGTCATCACGGTGCCGACGATCGCGTTCTTCGGCAGGCGGCCGCGCGCCGCGCGGTCGAGGCCGAGCGCGAACAGCATGCGGTCGCCGTCCTGCAGCGAGCCGTCGGAGCCGGCGCAGATCGCGCGGTCGGCGTCGCCGTCGAGCGCGACGCCGAGGTGCGCGCCGCGCTCCTTCGTGAGCTTCGCCATGCCCTCGGGGTGCACCGCGCCGCAACCGACGTTGATGTTGTCGCCGTCGGGGCTCGCGTTGATCGCGATGACGCGCGCGCCGAAGCGCTCGAGCACGAGCGGCGCGGTGAACGAGCCGGCGCCGTTCGCGGCGTCGACGACGATGGTCATCCCTTTCAGATCGACGTCCGCGGCGCGGCGGCGCAGCGCGGCGGCGTACATCTCGACGGCGTCGCGCGATTCGCGGATCGCGCCGACCGCGGTGCCGGTGGGCGGCGGGCTGGAAGGCGGGCGCTCCATGTCGGCTTCGAGCGCGGCCTCGACCGTGTCGTCGAGCTTGCGGCCGTCCGCGCCGAGCACCTTGATGCCGTTGTCCGGCATCGGATTGTGCGACGCCGTGATCATCGCGCCGAGCGCGGCGCCGGACTGCGGGAGGAGGATCGCGAACGCCGGCGTCGGCAGCACGCCGAGGTCGATCACCTCGACGCCCTCCGACGCGGCGCCCGCGACGAGCGCGGCCTCGAGCAGCGGCGAGCTGCGCCGAGGGTCGCGCGCGACGACCATCCGTGCGGTCTTCTCGCCGGCGCGCGCGCGGGCGGCGCGGCCGAGCGCGCGGCCGAGCGCGAGCACGCGCTCGGGAGCGAGCACGCCGGCGTTCGCGACGCCGCGCAGCCCGTCGGTCCCGAACCACTTCGGCCCGGCGGGACTCGTCACTGGTGCTCCGTCTTGCCGGGCGTCGTCTCGGCGATGTTCCACTCGACGTCGACGGCGTCGGGCGAGATCGAGACGATCGTCGCTCCTTCGGGCAGGCCCTCGACGCGCACCTTCAGCCGATCGGTCACCTTCGGCGAAACGAGATCGCGCAGGTTGACGAACAAACTCAACTGGCGGCGGAGCTGCGCATCGTCGCCGCCGAACTCGGTGGTGAACAGCGATTCGGGAAGCGAGAGCGTCACCTTCGCGGACTTCTCCTTGAGGCGGACGGGGTCGGCGCGGTTGGCGCCTTCGCGCCATGCGGCGGGGGGAATCAGCGCGGAGATCTCGACGTTTTCCAGCTCGACGACCTTGTCGGCGCGCCGGCGGCGGAACGAGACCTGCATCGCGCGGCCGCCGTTGACCACTAGCCCGGAGCGAACGATGTCCGTCTTCGCGTCGCCGCCGATCAGCCACGCGATGTCCGCGCGGAGCGCGCGCTTCGCGGCGGTCGCGGCGGTGACGAAGTCCTTGCTCACGGTGGCGAGCTTCAATCGCCCCGGCTCGTGCTCGAGGCGCGTCACCTCGTCGGCGGGGCCGGAGACGGAGACGAACGCCGGCTCGAACTCGACGTCGACCTCGGCGCGCATGCTCGCCGGATCGAACTCGAGGTTGTCCTTGCTCAGCGTGACCGCGCGCTCCGCGCGCCGCGCAAACGTCAGCGCGACCTCCGCGGGGACCGCGAAGTCGAGACCGGAGATCGACTTCAACCGCGGGAAGAGGAACGAGCGCGTGACGTCGATCTGCTTCGTGCGCTGGGAGTCGACGCCGCAGAAGTCGGCCGGCACGTCGAACGAGCCGCGCAGGTGTCCCTCGAGCTGCGCCACGTCCTCGTGCGTTCCCTTCACGGTGAGGTAGACCGAAGCGGGCTCGGCGCCGACGAACGCGAGGTCCTTCGGCACCCGCAGGATCAGCGCGTCGCCTTCCGGTTCGCGGTCGAGCGGCCCGACGGCGTGGATCGGCAGCGAGAAGTCGTCCGAGTCGAGCACTTCTTGCCCGAGCAGGTACCACAGCACCATCGCGCCGATCCCGGCCCACACGACGCGCCCGCGGTCGCGCGCGAGCGCCACGAAGAACCGGCGGGCGGGAGAGGCGACCGCGCTCATCCCTTGCCTCCCGCCGCCTTCTTCGACGAGCCGGTCGCCGGTTCCTCGCCGGGCGCGCCGGGCGCAACGGGCGCGACACGCACGGTCGCGTCGGGCGGGACGCTCGACATCTTGGTCTTCTCGATGCCCGACTCGAGGTCGGTGCGCCGGAAGATCGACGTCTTCGAGGCGAACACGGTCGCGGGCGAGGCGGTGGGCGGCTCGAGGTCCGCGCCGCCGAGGATGCGGTTGATCCACTCCTCGAGGTCGCGCGTGTCGCGCGTCGGGCGCAGGATGCCGTGGTGGGCGATCGACATGCGGCCCGTCTGCTCGGACACGACGACGCAGAGGCAGTCGGTCTCCTCGGACAGTCCGACCGCGGCGCGGTGGCGCGTGCCGACCTCGGGGCCGAGCCTCGGCGAATCGGAGAGCGGCAGGAGGCAGCACGCCGCGACGATGCGGTCGCCGCGGATGACCACCGCGCCGTCGTGAAGCGGCGCGTTCGGATAGAAGATCGACTCGAGCATCGTCGCGGTGACTTCCGCGTTCACGGGCACGCCGTTCTCGACGATCGTGCTGACGCCGACGCTGCGCTCGAGCACGACGAGCGCCCCGATCCTCCGCTTCGACAGCCGGCCGGCCGCTTCGACGATCGGCGAGACCGACTGCGACATGCCGCGCGCGCCGAACCAGGCGAGCGGCTTTTCGCCGAGGCGCGTCAGGCCGCGGCGCAGCTCCGGCTGGAAGATCACGACGAACGCGACGAGGGCGACGGTGACGAGGCTCTCGATCAGGTAGTTGAAGCGCGGCAGCGTGATGCCGAGCTGGTTCTCGAGCGCCTTGCTGATGACGTAGAGGCCGACGACGACGCCGAAGCCGCCCTTCAGGATGCCGAGGCCGCGCGTTCCTTTGAGGAACCGGAGGATGCCGTAGATCCCGAACCAGAAGACCAGGATCTCGAGCGCGTCACGCCAGCCGAATTCGCCCATCGATCGCGTCCAGCACCTTCAGCACGTCCATCGTCTCGGTCACGTCGTGAACCCGCACGAGGCCCACCCCGCGCAGCGCCGCGAGCGCGGTCGTCGCCGCGGTCGCCGCACCGCGCTCGTCGGGCCGCCGTTCCGCGCCGCGGCCGGGCGCTTCGGTGAGACGCCCGAGGAACGACTTCCGCGAACAGCCGAGGAGCAGCGGCCGGCCGATCGACTTCAGCTCTTCGATTCGCGCGAGCAGGTCGAGGTTGTCCTCGAGCCGTTTCCCGAACCCGATCCCGGGGTCGAGCACCACCCGCTCCTCGTCCACTCCCGCGGCCACCGCTCGCGAGAGTCGCTCGCGCAAGGACCGGCATACGTCGGCGACGACGTCATCGTAGCGCGGAAACTCGGGCATCCTCCCCGCAGAACCCGGCGCGTGCGTGAGGACGAGCGCGGCCTGCGCGCGCGCCGCGACCGAGGCGATCCGCGGGTCGTGCTCGAGGCCCGACACGTCGTTCACGACCGCGACGCCGCAGTCGAGCGCGCGCTCGGCGACCTCGGACTTCATCGTGTCGATCGAGATCGGCGCCTTGAGCCGCGCGCCGAGGACCGCGAGGACCGGCGCGAGGCGGGCCCATTCGTCCTCGACGGACACCGGCCGAGCGCCCGGCCGCGTCGACTCCGCGCCGACGTCGACGAGATCCGCACCGGCGGCTTCGAGCTCGAGGGCCCGCTCGATCGCCGCGTCGGGGTCGCGGAAGGCGCCGCCGTCGGAGAAAGAGTCGGGAGTCACGTTGAGCACCGCCATCACGAGCGGGCGGCCGGAGACGCGCAGCTCACCGCGCCGGTGGCGGACGACGTGGCTGGTCTTGAAGCGGTTCTCGACCGCGCGCGCGATGACCGCGGCGAGGGTCGTGAAGGCGGCCGGCGGCGCGCGGCCCGGTTCGGCCGATGTGGCCCCCGGTCCGACAAGCAGGGAAAAGCGATCGAGCGACGCGGCGAGGCAGAGCACGCCGTTCGCCGCGTTCGCGTCGTCGACGAAGAAGCCGCGCGCGCGGAACTCCGCGACGACGCGCTCGCGATCCGCGGCCGGGACTGCCTCGACCTCGACGGCCACCGGCAGGAGCGCGGCGAGCGGGTCGTACACGACGGATCGGAAGCGGCGGAAGCCCTCGAAGCCGGCGCGCGTGCCGGCCGTCACTCTCGGGTTGTGCAGGAGCGCCGCGTCGATCATCCGCGCGGATCCTATCGATGCGCTCGCTCCGCCACGAACACGCTCGCGAACGGCCGCACTGCGTAACCGGCACGCTCGATGGCCGCGGCGACCTCGGGCGCCGGCGTCGACACGAGCCACAACTGGCGGCCCGCGGCGAGCGCGGCATCGAGCCGCCGCCACTCCTCCGCGCGCACGACCGCGCCGTGCGTGCCGTCGAGGGACGGCTGCGACAACAACTCTCGATGCGCGCGGTCGCGCCCGCGGTAGTGCTCGAAGAGGACGCACCGCGACCACAGGCCGATCGGGATCGAATCCGCGCTCGCGCGGAGCCCGATCTCCGCGCAGAGGTCCTTGTACTTCTCCGCGCGCCGCTCCTGATGTTCGAGCTCGCGCACGGATTCGACGCACGGCCACGCGAGAAGAGCGGCGCCGAGCGTGATCACGGCGACGCGAGCAATGCGCCGCGTGCCGGCCCGCTCGATCGCCTCCGCGAAGCCGACGCCCGTCACGATCGCGAGCAGCGTCCACGTCGGCAGCTGCGCGGGCACGTCGTCGAACCGCTCGCCGGCGAAGAACGTGACGACCCAAGACGCCGGCGCCGCGAAGACGAGAGCACGCGCGTTCGCGTCGCGTCGCGCGCGCAGCACCGCGGCGGCGGCGAACGGGAGCAGTACCCAGGTCGAGCCCAGTTCGCGCCGCTCCTTCGCGAGCGCCTCGGCGAACGACATCGAGCTCTCCGTGGCGAGCAAGAGCCCGCGGCGGCCGTGCAGCCAATCTCCGAGCGACGGCAGCGCCGACGCGGCGACGACGAGCGCCGCGACCACGCCGACGACGACCCACGTCCGCGGCCGCTTCGCGAGCAGGACGATCGCCGGCGCGGCGAGCGCGCTGCTCGGCGTCACCAGCGCCGCCGCCCCGAACGCGAGCCCCGCGCCGACCGGATGCTCGGCGTTCGCGACGCGGCCGCGCACGAGCACGAACACGCCGAGCAGGAAGAGCGCGAGCTGCGCCGAGTAGACCTCCGCGACCGCGGCGTTCGCGGCGAACTCCGGGACCGCGAACGTGGCCGCGGCACAGAACGCGGCGGCCAGAACGCTCGACGTGAGCCTCCGGCCGATCGCGAACGCGAGCGCGAGCGACGCCGCCGAGCACGCGCACGCGAGGAGGTTCAGCTCGCGGTCGCCGCCGCCGGGCCACGCGCGCGAAAACGCGATGCCGAGGAGGAAGTACCCGCGGTGGACCGTCAAGTCGTCGAGCTCGACGCGCTCGATCCGCTCGCGGTAGTCGACCGCGTCGCCGTTCTGCAGGCCTTCGGGCGCGAACGTCGAGAGCCCCGCAAACGCGAACCCGAACACGGCGAGCGTCGAAACGAGAGCGATCGAAGCGCGCGAGCGACCGGCCATCGCGGGATCGTAGCCGCCGCCTTGCGCCGACCTCGCGTCTCGGCTGACATCACGCGACCCGCATGCGATTCCGCTTCCACGCGCCGCGTCACGACAACGAGCCGGTCGTCTCGATCGACGGGATCTGCCCGCTCGGGCCGAACTTCAGCCACTGGCCCGGCAACCGCACGCCCCGCGAGCTGAAGCACGACCTCTCGACCGGCATCGCGCTCGCGGTCGCGAAGCGCGTGACGCGCGACCCGCGCGAGGCCGAACGCCTCTTCCAAGGCATCGAGATCGTCTCGAACAACCACATCGACACCGACGGCATCCTCTCCGCCTTCGCGTTCTTCGACCCGCGCCGCGCCCTCGCGCACGAGGACCTCCTCATCGCCGCCGCGACGACCGGCGACTTCCAGGTGTTCACGACGAAGGAAGCGCTCGCGATCGAGCTGACGCTGACCGATCTCACCGACGCGTCGCATCCGCAGGCATCTCAGTGGCGCGGACTCGAGACCGACAAGATGCGGCAGCGCCAATACGAACTCGCGCTCGACCTCTTGCCCGAGCTGCTCGAGCGTCCGTTCGCGCGCGTCGGTCGGATCGGCGCCGACCTCGAGCGCATCCTCGGAGACGTCGCGTTCGCGAAGACGAACGCCGTCTCCGTCGCCCGCGACGAAGACAACTCGCTCGCCGTCGTGACCACGCCCCGCGAGCTCGACCGTGTCGCGACCAACACGCTGGCCGGCGACGCCGCCCGCGTCCTCAACGTGATCCCCGACGGCGAGGGCCACCGCTACCGCTACCACGACCGCGTCGAGAGCTGGTTCGACCTCGTGAGCCGCGCGGTGCCGAAACGCGTCCCACTCGAGACGCTCGCGCTCCGCCTCGACGGCCTCGAAGACTCCACGACCGGCGATCACTGGAACAGTCACGCCTCCGACGAACCAGTCCCCGAGTGCTGGTTCGGCACCCGCGGCGACGGCCGCTCGTTCGGCCCGACGGTCAGCGGTGCGCTCGCGATCAGCAGACTCCGCCCGCGCGTCGTCGAGACGGCCGTGCGGCAGCACCTCGAAGACGGCGGGTCGACGCTGTTGTCGAACCGACGGTGGTCGTGACGTTGGGGGTCGGTGGACGGGACACGAAGCACACGAAGGGGACGCGCCGCGTCGGCCGGACGCTGGGCGTGCTGGGGACGCGGAGGCGCCGGACTTCGTCCGGCGGTTTCCTTCGGGAGTCTCGCGCGCACAAGAGCCTTGCTCGGGTTTGCGTCCTTGTGAGACGTCTCGTGCTCACGGCTCTCGCACGCGCGAGACTCCCGAAGGAAACTCGATCGCGCTGCGCGCGCTCGACCCCCGCTCGGGTTCTCGTCTCGTCATGCGAGACAAGGACCGGTC
>CAZOLL010000135.1:0-9543 GCA_964580365.1 uncultured Phycisphaeraceae bacterium | reverse complement strand
CGAAGTCCGGCGCCCCCGCGTCGACGCCACACCCCGCGTCCGTCGGTCAGGGCGCGCTTCGTGCCTCCTTTGTGTGCTTCGTGTTCTCGGCCGCCGACCCCGTCCCCGCGCCTACCGCCCCGCCTGCGCCCCGAACCGCTCGACGATCCAATCCCCGACGACTTTCAGCGCCCCTTCGTCGAAGGTCGTTTCGATCGACGCGTACTCCGCCGGTGCTCCGGTCTTCGTCGGTTGGAACAGGTGGTTCAGGCCCGGCAGTTCTCGCACCGTGTAGTCCGCGTTGCCGCCGCGCTTCAGCGCCGCCTCGATCTCGGAGAGGTCTTCCTTCGGCGGGACCTGCAGGTCGAGGCCGCCGTTGATCGCGAGGACCGGGCACTTCACTTTCTCGATGGTCGGGCGCGGGTCGTAGGTCAGGAAGGTCTGGAACCACGGCGTCGCGATCGACATGACTTCGGCGATCGCTTGCTGGTACTCCTGCTTCGCGGTCTCCTTCTTCCCCTCGAACTCCGTCTCGACGAGTGCGGTCAGCTTGCCGATCAGCTTCGGGCCCGCGGGCTCCGTCTTCACGACGGCGTGCAGCTTCTCGTTCAGCGCCATCATGCGCTCGACGTCGTCGTCCTTCGCGCCGGCGGACTTCGCGATGAGACGCTGCTGCATGCGGAGGATGTCGTCGCCGGGGACGCCGGGGCCGGCGAGCATCACGATGAACGCGACGTCGCGCGAGCGCGCGGCGAGGATCGGCGCAATCAAGCCGCCTTCGCTGTGACCGACGAGGCCGATCTTCGCGGGGTCGATCTCCTTCCTCGTTTTCAGGTATCGCACGCCGCCTTCCGCGTCGTCCGTGAAGTCGAAGCTGGTCGCGGTGGCGAAGTTGCCGGTCGAGCCTGCAGTGCCGCGGTCGTCGGCGCGCAGCACGGCGATTCCGCGGCGCGTCAGGAAGTCGGCGATCACCGCGAACGGCTTGTGGCCGAGCAGCGTCTCGTCGCGGTCCTGCGCGCCGGAGCCGGTGATCATCACGACGGCGGGGAAAGGTCCGGAGCCTTCGGGAAGCGTGAGCGTCGCGGCCATCTCCACGTCGGGGGCGACGCTGTCGTAGGACACCTCTTCGACGCGGTACGGGAACGGCGCCTTCGGCTCTTGCGGGCGCTTCGGCTCCTCGACCTTCTCCACGCGCTCGAGGTCGAGCGGGATCTCCGCGCCGCCCTGCGTGAACGTGCCGATGATCTTCGGCGGCTCGCCCTCGAACTTACCCTCGTAGCGCGCGCCGATCTTGTCGCAGCGCACGAAGACGCTGCCCTCTTCCTCGTCGACGTCGACGCGCGAGAGCTTCAGTCCCATCACCTGTTGATCGGGGCTGTCGAGCGTGCCGGTCCAGTCGACGTCCGGGTCGCGATCGAGGTGGATCGCGATGCGGATCTTCGCGCTCCCGAGGTCGAGCTTGCCGAGCCAGATCCCCGCCGGGTCGACGGAGCCGACGAGGCCGAGCGAGACGAGCAATGCCGCGATCACGATGTCCTCCGATTGTCGACGGGCGCCCACCGCCGCGCGGAGCCGGAGGAGTCTACACTCGCCGCCATGTCCGTCAGCCGCAGTGCCCAGCGCAAGATCTCGAAGCCGCTGCGCGAGTTCGCGCTCTCGATGCCGGGCGCGTGGGAAGACCATCCGTGGGGCGAGTCGGTCGCGAAGGTCGCCAAGAAGGTGTTCGCCTTCCTCGGGCACCCGGAGTGGGAAGGCGGCATGACCCTGTCGGTGAAGTTGCCGGCGTCGAAGAAGGAGGCGCTCGCGTTCGACATCGCCGAGCCGACGGGTTACGGCCTCGGGAAGGCGGGCTGGGTCACCTTCTTCTTCGCACGCGGCAAGGCGCCGCCGGTCTCGACGCTGCTCGGGTGGATCGAGGAGAGCGACTGCGCCGTCGCGCCGAAGAAGCTCGTGAAGGAGTGGGCCGAGCGCCGCGGGTGAACGGCTCGATCGAATGACGCCGCCCCGGCTCGCAATGACGCAGGTGTCGAAGCGCTTCGGCCCCACCGTCGCGCTCGAGTCGGTCGACCTCGCGATCCTCCCCGGCGAGGTGCATGCGCTCGTGGGCGAGAACGGCGCCGGAAAGTCGACGTTGATGAAGATCCTCGCGGGCGCGCTCGTGCCCGACGGCGGGTCGATGACGCTGGACGGCGCGGCGTACGCACCGCGCTCGCCGGCCGCGGCGCGACGCGCGGGCGTCGCGATGATCTTCCAGGAGCTGTCGCTCGCGGCGCATCTGTCGGTCGCGGAGAACGTGCTGCTCGGCGCCGAGCCGTGCGCCGGCCCGTTCGTCCGGCGCGGCGAGTTGCGAGCGCGCGCGCGCGCCGCGCTCTCGGCGATCGGACGCGACGACCTCCCGCTCGACGCGCCGGTGCTCGCGCTCGGCCCGGCGGAGCGGCAGATGGTCGAGATCGCGCGCGCCGTCGCGCTCGGCAGCCGCGTGCTCGTGTTCGACGAGCCGACGTCGTCGCTCGCGCAGGACGACGTCACGCGACTGTTCCGCCTCATCCGCGACCTGAAGTCGAACGGCGCCGCGATCGTTTACATCTCGCACGCTCTGGAAGAGGTGTTCGCGCTCGCGGACGCCTACACGGTGCTGCGCGACGGAGCAGTCACGGAGCGCGGCGCGATCGCGGACACCGACGCGGGGCGGCTGATCGCCGCGATGGTCGGCCGGCCGATCGGCGAGCTGTACGCCCGCTCGCCGTCGACTCCGGGGGAGGTCGTCCTGTCGACGCGCGCGCTGTCCGGCGCGACGTTGCCGCGCTCCGCCGACCTCGAGCTGCACCGCGGCGAGGTCGTCGGCATCGCGGGACTCGTCGGCGCCGGACGCACCGAGTTCGTGCGCGCGCTGTTCGGCCTCGACCCGGTGGTGCGCGGCACGGTGACGATGCTGGGTCTCGACGGCCCGCGATCACCTCACGCGCGCTGGGCGCAGGGCGTCGGCATCGTCTCGGAGGATCGCGCGAAAGAGGGGCTCGCGCTCGACCTCGCGCTCTCCGAGAACGTGGTGCTGCCGCGGCTGCCGCCGTTCACGAGCGATGCGCGCGTCGACGGCGCGGCAGAGCCGTGGCTCGAGCGCCTCGCGGTGAAGCGCCGCTCGCCGCGCCAGCGCGTGCGCGAGCTGTCGGGCGGCAACCAGCAGAAGGTGGCGCTCGCGCGCCTGCTCGCGGCCGGCGTCGACGTGCTCTTGCTCGACGAGCCCACCCGCGGCATCGACGTCGGCGCGAAGGCCGAGGTCTACCGATGGATCGACGCGCTCGCGCGCGGCCGCGGCGCCGCGCGGCCGTGCGCGGTGCTCGTCGTGTCGAGCGTGCTGCCGGAGCTGCTCGGCATCTGCGATCGCATCGCGGTGATGACGCGCGGCCACCTCGGGCCCGCGCGTCCGGCGCGCGAGCTCGACGAGCACGCGCTCCTGCTCGAAGCGACGGGAGTCGCGACGTGAACCTCTTGAAGCGCCTCGGTCCCGCGTTCGGCCTGATCGCGGTGTGGCTCCTGTTCGCCGCGCTCGCCGGCGCGAACTTCACGTCGCTCGAGAACCAGAAGCTGATGCTGCTGCAGACCGCGATGGTCGGAACCGCGGCCGTCGGCGCCACGCTGATCATCGTCTCGGGCGGCATCGATCTCTCGGTCGGCGCGACGATCGCGCTCGGCACCGTCGTCGGCGCGATCATCCTGCGCGACGGGCACGCGCCGGTGCTCGCGGCGCTCGGCACCATCGCGACCGGCGCGGCGGTGGGGTTCGTGATCGGCGCCCTCGTCACGCGCCGGCGTCTGCCGCTCTCGCCGTTCATCGTGACGCTCGGTTTGTGGGGCCTTCTGCGCGGAGTCGCAAAGGGCCTCGGCGACAACCAGCCGGTGTACCCGGCGTCACTCGGCGGCATCCGGCCGCTGATGGAGCGCGCCGGAGGGATCCTGCCCGCGGGTGTGTGGATCCTTCTCGGCGTCGCGCTCCTCATGTGGCTCGTGCTCAACCGGACGCGCTTCGGACGCCACGCGATCGCCGTGGGCTCGAACGAGGCGACGGCGCGGCTCTGCGGCGTCGACGTCGAGCGCACGCGGCTCCTCGTCTACGTCATCGGCGTCGGCTGCGCGGGCATCGCGTCCTTGTTGCAGTTGAGCTTCCTCAGCATGGGCGACCCCACCACCGCCGGCGGCGTCGAGCTGAAGGTGATCGCCGCCGTCGTGATCGGCGGCGCGAGCCTCGCCGGCGGCGAGGGCACCGTGCTCGGCACGCTGATCGGCGCGTTGATCATGACCGTCGTCGAGAACGGCTGCGCGAAGCTCGGCCTCGACAACTGGGTGCAGGAAGTGGTGACCGGCGCGATCATCGTCGCCGCCGTCGCGATCGATCGGCTCCGGCGCCGCTGAAGTCGCGGGCATCGGCTCCGCTGACGCGCGTCGCCCTTACTGGATCTCGGTGTTCGCGCCGCCGCCGAGGTCGACGTGCTTCGCGCCGCCGATCGTCGCGCCCGTCAGGTCGAGCCAGTCGGCCCCGTTTCCACCGCGGACGTCGAGGTTTCCGCCGAACGCGACGCCCTTCAGGTTGGCGACGTTGTCGCCGGCACCCAGAAGGAAACGGGTGTCGTCGCTGATCTGTGCACCGTAGGCGCTCGCGTAGTCGTCGCCCGCGCCGAGCTGCACCGTGAGGCTCGGCATCACCGAGTTCTGCGCCGGGGCCAGGGGCGCGAGCACCAGCGTGTCGAGGAAGAACTGGTCCGCGCCGCCGCCGAGGTCGATCGCCACCGGCTTCTCGAACACGCAGTTCGTGATCCCGAGCAGGTCGTCGCCGCCGGCGCCGTCGATGCGGGTGTTGCCCGTGACGTTCACGTTGCTGAGGCTCACGCCGTCGTCGCCGCCCGCGGCGTCCAGGTCCAGCGTGCCGGACACCAACGAGCCGCCGATCTCGGACAGGAGCGTGGCGTGGCTGCCGAGGCGCGCGCGCAAGTCGCCGCTGATGCCGCAGTCCGTCACCCGGAGCCCGAGCGTGTCGCGTCGCGACTGCACCAGCAGGTCGCCCGTGATCGTCGACAGGTCCGTCAGCACCTCGAGATCGCCGCGATCGGCCGAGGCGCGAAAGTCTCGCTCGAAGCCGCACTGCGTGCCGGTCACCATGGCGTTCCCCGAGGCGCGCGCGCGAAAGTCGGATGCGAACGTGCTGCCGGCGGCGAGGAAGGCCGCGGCCTCGCCGAGCCGGACCTGCGCCTTCCCCTCGATGTCGCAGCCGGCCAGCACGACGTTGTCGTTCGCGACGCCCGAGATCGAGACCGACCCGCCGATCACGCAGGAATTCAGGCGCACGACCTCGCTGCCGACGCCGATCCCGCGCAGCCGCATCTTGACGTCGTCGCCGACCAACGTGCTGTCGATGAAGATGCGTTCTCCCGTCGCCTCGGTCGAAATGGACAGGTCGCGCTCGATGCTCGACAGTGCGAGGAATACCTTCACGCCGTCCGCGCCCCCGTCGAGCGCGAGGTTGCGGGCCGTGACCGTCGCGAGGATCTGGTCGGCGCCGTCACCGCTGTCGAGATCGACGTCGCGCACGTCGACGATCGTGACGCGCAGGTCGTCCGCCCCGCCCTTCAGGTCGACAACGACGTCCTTTTCGACCCCGTTCGCGCGAAACGTCGCGGTCGAGCCGTTGACCGACGTTGCGGACGCGACGATCGGCACGATGTCGACGGCCCCGGGGACGCCGGGGACGCTCTGGATCATGATCCCGTCCGCCGCCTGCGAGCCCTTCACGATCAGCGTGCCGTTCTTCACGGTCGCCTGGACGTCGGCGGCGAAGGACGGCGCGGCAACGAAGGCAACCAGCGTGGCGATCGAGAGCGAGGCGAGCGTGCGGTTCATGACGACCTCCGATGTGTCCACCGGAAGCTCTCACGCCGCAACGCCGCGCCGCCCCCAGGAGAATCCCGACCGGCGCGCGGTGAGACCGCGCTACCTCCCCGCTGCCGCAAACTCGAGCCGGTCGATGCCGTTGGCGCTGAACCAGTCGACGACGTTCATGACGTCGTCCCACGGGACGCGCGGGTCCGCGTCGATCGTGACCGGCCGTTCGCCGCCGCCGGTCGCGCGCACGTCGGCGAGCGCCGCGCGGACCGCCCGCGTGAACTCGCGGTCGTCCGCGGACTCGCGAGCGCCGAGGCGCCGGATCGTGCGCTGCGCGGCGTCGTCCCAGCGGAACGTGACCCGCACTTCCTCGACGAGCGTCGGTTGCCCGGGCCCCGCCCCCGTGCGCTTCGGGAGCCAGGACGAGAAGTCGATCTCCTGCTCTCGGAACTTGAACGAGCACATGAAGAACACGCACAGGCAGAAGATCACGTCGACCATCGGCACGACGTTGATCGCGACGGGGTTCTCGTCGGAGTCCTGCGAGCCGGCCATGCGTCACCTCTTTGGCTCGGGTGAGCGCGCGCCAACGCAGCGAGTCTCGCGCGGTTCTCGCGGAATCCGATGCGACGCGCGGCGGCTCCGCTTTCGCCCCATCCACGGCACGCGCCGCGCGTTCAGCGCCTCGCGTGACCCCGACGTGGGGGCAGCAATGGGTTCTCCCTCTCAACCGAGCGCGAGATCGAACGCGATCTCGCCGCCGGCCTCGATCCGCGCGTCCGCGTCGAGCGTGATCTCGACGCGACGCCCCGCCTGCGTGAACCGCGCGGCGAGCGCGACGCCCGCCGACGTCGCGCCCACCGCCGCGACCGTCTTTCCGTCCTCGACCTCGAGCGCGAGGGTGCGAAGGCGCAGGCCGCCCGAGAGCAACGCGAGTCGCGCGGAGTGCCGCTCCTTCGTCCGCTTCTGCTCGAACCGCCCCCAGCCCTCGGCCGCGATGAACGCCGCCGCGAAGTCGTCGGCGCCGATGCGCGGCGCGAAGCCGAGGTGGCCGTTCGGCCCGTGGATCTCGAAGCCGCACGCGGCGAGGTACACGCCGTAGCCCGCCATCGCGCGCGCGTAGTGGTCGCCGCACTCGATCTCGTTCCACGGGTTGCGTCGCGACGCGTGATGGCGGTCGTGGATCGCGCGCTCGATGACGAGCGCCTCGTCGACCAACCCTTCCCACAGCATGTGCGCCGCGACCTGGTGCTCGAAGCCGGTCCACACCTCGTTGAAGTACATCGCCGCCCACTTGTCGTTGCTCTTCCCAGGCGCGTTCTCGATGCCGCCCTTCGGGAAGGTGCACACGACGAGACCGGCTTCGCCCTCGAGGGCGTACCAGCGGCCGCCCTTGATCGTGCCCTGCACCCATTCGCGGTAGCGGCCGGCGTCGGGCGCGAAGTTGTACTTGAAGATCGCGGAGAGCGCGGACGCCGCCTGCGCCTGGGGGACGACGCGGCCGAGTCCGTACTGCAGCGCCCACGACTGCCCGAGGAGCTGGTCCGCGTGGCACCCGTTGCCCGTCGAGTTCGTCTCGGGATGCGCCGGGTCGACGCGGTGCACGAAGGACTCGCCGTCGAACAGGCGCGCGACGAGGTTGTCGGAGCCCCGCGCGGCGATCGTCGCGCAGCGCTTCGCGAACTCGGCGTCGCCGGACTCCTCCGCCATGCGCGCACCGGCTTTGAGCGCCGCGACGTAGAGCGACGAGATCCACGCGATCTCCCCCCACCACGTCGTGTCGAGCGTGTTGTATTGCGCCCCGTCGAGGATGCCGTCCTCGTTCGGATCGCGCGCGATCATCAGCTCGATCGACTTCTTCACACGCGGCCAGATGCGCTTCAGGAACTCGCTGTCCGGCGCCATCGTGTGCTCGCGCCAGGCGCGCAAGATCACGCCGCATTGTCCGTCGACCGCCAACTCGCGCGACGCCTCGCCGCGGTAGTCGACGAGGCCAGAGTCCTCGTGGAACGAGAGGCCGTAGTCGACGCGCTCGCGCGTGTCGCGCTCGAGCGCCGGGAACACGCGCGCGACCGCCTGCGCGTACTGCCACACGTGCGTGCACGTGCCCGCGCAGCAGTAGGTGCCCTCCCAGCCGTAGAAGCGCCCGTCGTCGAAGCGATGGCACGTCGCCGTCGCGAGCGTCGACACCGTCGCGAAGGTGCGCTCGAGGAACCAGTGCGGCAGCGTGCCGCCGTAGAACGTGTCGCGCCACAGACGCGTCGTCTCCGCGAGGCGGTCGAACTGCGCGGCGACGAACTCGACGACCTCGCGCGCGTGCAGGAAGCGCGTGCCGTACTCGCGGCGGCGCTCCTCGATCTTCGGGATGAAGCGGAGCTGGTCCCACTGCAGCGCGTCGAAGCGCCACGCCGCGACCATGCGAATGGTGGCCGACTTGCCCGGCGCGAGCTCGAACGGCGCTTCGACCACGCCGAGCAGCGGCCACTCTCCCATCTGCACGACCGGCCCCTCTTCCTTTTCCTTGTCCGCTTCCGTTCCCAAGAGGTTCCGGACGAACGGACCGCTGTCCGTGCGCGCGCGCGCGCCGGGCACGCCGATGGCGGCGATCGCGATCGACCCGTGGTCCGGGACGGCGCGCGGGTCGGCGGGCACCGAGCGCGGCACGTCGGTCTGCACGATGTCGTCGACCTTGATCTGGCCCCATCCGCCCGCGAACTCGTCGACGATCTGCAGGATCGCGTCCTTGCCCTCGAGCGCGCGCACCTCGAAGTCGTGCATGCGCATCCGGTCCTGGTTCGGCCCTGTGGTGGTGCGGACGACCTTCGCGTCGACGATCAGGTTGACGCAGGTCTGCCCCGGGTGGTTGCCGCCGCCGATGCGGAACGAAATGTAGTGGCGCTCGATCTTGAACACGCGGCTCGTGAGCGTGCCCACGTGCTGATCGGCCTTGACGACGTCGTCGCCGCCGCGCGTCTCGTGCGTGTTGACGAGGTGGTCGCCCTTCGCGCCGACGTCGCCCTGGTAGGACGCGACGTCCGAGAGCTTCATCGGCCCCGCGCCGAACGCCGTGCCGGTAGCCGTCCATCCGCTCCAGTCGTCGCGCTCGAAGTCGTCGAACGGGATCTCGGGGCGCGCGGCACCCGCGTCCTTCTTCTCCTGCGCTTCGCCCGACGCGACCGCGAGTCCGGGCGAAGTCGCCGCGCGGTTCACGCGCTCGAAGCGGCCGAGGACGTCGACCGAGCGGCACACCGCGTTCTCGATCGTCTGCCGCAGGCCGCCCTTCACCGGCGCCGAGCCGCGGTTCGTCACCGTGAACTCGAAGAGCGTCGCCGGAGTGCCCGACAGGTCGGCGTCGAGCGGCGAGAACGGGGAGAACGCCTCGACTTCGATCTCGAGTGGGACGTCGGGGTGCGCGAGCGTCACGCGCGCGCTCGGGGACTGACCGGTGAACGTCACCTCGCCCATCTCGGCGGCGTTCAGGCGCCGCTCCTTCTTCCCGCCCTCCGCGTCGATCCACACGCCGAACTCGTGGCGGAACGGCGAACCGCCTCGAAGCGGGGCCTCGTAGTGCGGTCCCCCGCTGTCGCCGCCGCCGTTCCTCGGCGGCACGTTCATCACGTCCCACAGCCACAGGCTGCCGTCGCCGCCGAGGTAGAGCTGACCGGTCGTGATGCCGCCGACGGGCATGCC
>CAZOLL010000134.1:0-9583 GCA_964580365.1 uncultured Phycisphaeraceae bacterium | reverse complement strand
CGTCCGTCGGTCAGGGCGCTCTTCGTGCCTCCTTCGTGTGCTTCGTGTTCGGTCCGCCGACCCCCGCCGTCACGCCCCCCGCAGCACCACCAGCGCCTGCCCCGACTCCACGGTCTGCCCGTCGGCGACCAGCACCTTCTCGACCACGCCCGCGGTTTCCGCGCTGATCTCGTTCTCCATCTTCATCGCTTCGAGGATCAACAGCGGTTGCCCCTGTTCGACCGTGTCGCCCGGCTTCACGCGGACGCGGCGGACGATGCCGGGCATCACCGCTTCGACGGTGCCGCCGCTTGCTCCGTGGCGGCCGCCGAGGTCGCGCGTGCTGCGCTCGCGTTCGTCCTCGACGCCGACGTGCCATGCGTGGCCGTTCACGACGAGGTCGAGTTTCTCGCCGTTGCCGTCGACGGTGACGTCGAACGAGCGGCGGTCGAGGAGGACCGAGTATTTGGCGCCGGGGTCGACCGCGGAGAGGTCGGCGTGGACGGAGCGGCCGTCGAGCGTGAGCTCGAGTCGGTCGCCGCGGCGGGTGACCTCCACCTCGAACTCGCGGTCGCCGATGCGCGCGTAGTACTTCATCGCAGGCCCTCGGCACGCGCGGCGGCGCTCCAGCGCGCGCGGTCGTCGCGCGGCGGCGCGGCGGACGATGCGCCGTGCGTCGACTTCAGGCGGCGCAGCTCGTGCGCGATCGCGACGGAGAGCAGCGCGAGGTCCTTCGCCTCGTCGTCCGCGGGCGGCGCGCGCAGGCGCGCGAGGTTGCGGTCGATGAAGCCCGTGTCGTAGTTGCCGCTCTTGAACTCCTCGGTCTCGATCGCCTTCGACAGGAAGCCGATGTTCGTCTTCACGCCCATGACGTGGAACTCGGCGAGAGCGCGCTTCATGCGCGAGATCGCCTCGGCGCGGTCGTTCGCGCGGACGATCAGCTTCGCAAGCAGTGAGTCATAGTGGACGTCGATCTTCTGCCCTTCGAAGATCCCGCCGTCGATGCGCACGCGTCCGCCGCCCGGAACGTCGAGCTGCGTCACGACGCCGGTCGCGGGGACGAAGTTCTTGTCCGGATCCTCCGCGCAGATGCGCGCCTCGATCGCGTGGCCGGAGTGGCGCACGTCCTTCTGCTCGAACCACAGACGCTCGCCGGCGGCGACGCGCAGCTGGGCGCGCACGAGGTCGATGCCGGTGACCTGCTCGGTGATCGGATGCTCGACCTGGAGCCGCGTGTTCATCTCGAGGAACCAGAACTTGCGCGATGCATCGACGAGGAACTCGACGGTGCCGGCGTTCTGGTAGCCGACCGCGGCCGCGGCAGAGACGGCGGCGCTCCCCATCGCCGCACGCAGCTCGGGCGACACGCACGGGCTCGGCGTCTCCTCGATGATCTTCTGGTGGCGGCGCTGCACCGAGCACTCGCGCTCGCCGAGATGCACGACGGCGCCGTGGCGGTCGGCGAGCACCTGGATCTCGACGTGTCGCGGACCTTCGACGAACTTCTCGAGGTAGACCGCGCCGCTCTTGAACGATTTCTCCGCCTCGGAGCGCGCCATGTCGAACGCGCGCAGGAGCTCCGTCTCCGAGTGGACGATGCGGATGCCCTTGCCGCCTCCGCCCGCCGCCGCCTTGATCATCACGGGGAACCCGACCGCGCGCGCGATCGACGCGAGCTCTTTCGGATCTTCCACGGCGCCGTCAGAGCCTGGTGCCACCGGGACGCCGGCCTGCTTCATGCGGCGCTTCGCCTCGATCTTGTCCCCCATCGCGCGCATCGCGGAGCCCGGCGGGCCGATGAACGTGAGCCCGGACTTCACGACGAGGTCGGCGAAGTCGGCGTTCTCGGAGAGGAAGCCGTAGCCGGGGTGGATCGCCTCGGCGCCGGTCGCCTTCGCGGCGGCGATCACCTTGTCGCCGTCGAGGTAGCTCTCGCGCGCCGGCGCGGGCCCGAGGCGCACCGCCTCGTCGGCCAGGCGCACGTGCATCGCGTTGCGATCGGCATCGGAATAGACGGCGACGGTCGGGATGCCTTCCTCGCGGCATCCGCGCAGCACGCGAACGGCGATTTCGCCACGGTTCGCGACCAGCACCTTCGTCAGTTTCCGGCTCATCGGGGCGCGGGAGTATAGGGGACGCGCGGATCAAGTCCGACTCGTGTGCGTGCCGATGCACTCGGACCGGACCGACATCGGGAACTCGCCAGGAACCGGGTCCGAGCGATCGCCGCTGCCGACAACGGCGCCGACGTCGTCAACCGATGGAGAACCTTGCGATGATCCTCCGCCCCGCACTCCTCGCGCTCGCTCTCGCGGCGATCGGAACGGGCCCGACAGCCCGCGCCGGAAACGTGACTGTGAAGCTGGATCACGGCTCCATCGTCTTGACCGGCTCGAACGAGGCCGACGAGATCACCATCGAGCAGAGCCTCGCGACGATCGACGTGGTCGGCACGAACGGCACGACGGTGAACGGGCTGCCCGCGGGCGAGCACGTGCTCGCCTCGCCGCTCGACAAGGACCTGCGGATCGACCTTCGCGGCGGCGCGAACGCCCTGCAGCTCACCTCGATCGTGGTTCCGCGCGACCTCGATCTGCGTCTGGGCGGCGGCGACGACATCGTGAACCTGGTGACTTCGCAGATCGCGCGCGACGTCCACGTCCGCGCTGGCGACGGCGTCAACACCTTCAACTTCGCGAACAACGCGATCGGCCGCGCGCTGCGGATCTCCGGCGGCGCGGATGACGACATCGCCAACATCGTGACGTCGGGGGGCGATCGCTCGCTGCAGATCCGCCTCGGCGGCGCCGGCGCGAACGGGAACCAAGTCAACCTGAACGGTCTCGGCGCCGGGAATTGTCGACTGAAGATCACCGGCGCGGGCGATATCGACCAGGTCAACGCGGCGTCCGTCGTCGTGTACTCCGCGCGGATCTCCCTCGGTGCCGGTGACGATCAGTTCAACGTGAATTTGATGCAGACCTTCAGCGGGTTCCGCCTCCAGTCCGGCGGCGGGAACGACGCGGTGAGCTGCACCAGCTTGAACGGCGGCGACCGGATGCGCGTCGATCTCGGGAGCGGCACGAACAGCTTCGGCTTGTCGACGCCCTACGGCTCCGGCGCGATCTCCATTCGCGGGCGGTCGGGACAAGACACCATCTCGATCGATCAACAGACGACGGTGAACGGGATCACGGTCGCTGCCGGCAGCGGCAACAACGCGGTCACAGTCACGGGATGCACGGTCGGCAAGAACCTCGCGGTCCGCACCGGAGATGGCGACGACACCCTCACCGTGAACAACAACTCCGTCAGCGGAAAGACCCGCATTCGACACGGCAAGGGCGCCGACATCGTCAACTGACGCGTCCTCGCAAACTGGGAGAACTGCACATGAAACACGAACTCTGCGGCATCGCGAGAATTGTCTTCGTCCTCACGCTCGCGGTCGGCTCCGAAGCCGCCGCCGGCGACGTCACCGTGAAAGTCGTGAAGGGTTCGCTGTTCGTGAAAGGCAGCGACGTCTCCGACTCGGTCACGATCAACATGTCGGGCACGCCCGGGCAGGCGAACGTCGTCGCCGACGCCGGCACCACGGTGAACGGTGCTTCGGGCACGGTCGCGTTCCCCGGCGTCTCGAAGGACGTCGTGGTGGACGGTCGCGGCGGCGACGACAACTTCGCAGTCACACTCTTCAACGAGATCCGCAGCGTGCGCATGAAGGGCGGGTCCGGCGTAGACGCGATCGGGCTCTCGTACAGCCACGTGAAGCGCGACGTCGTGCTCGACGGAGGCGACGGCGGCGATACGGTGTCGATCGGATTCGCGCAGATCGACGGCCGCGCGCGCATCTCTTGCGGAGCTGGCGCCGATGTCGCGCAGTTCTCGTTCTCGACTTGCGAGGGCCGCCTCACCGTGGACCTCGGAGGAGCCGACGGCGGCACCGACGAGTTCAGTTCGCTCAACGCCGGGGGCGAGGCCGGGAGCGCGCGCATCAAGGGATCGGGCGACACCGATCTGGTTTCCTTCTCGCAAGCCGGCTGGCGCCGGTTGCGCGTGCGCCTCGGCGGAGGAGCGGACACGTTCAACATGGGCAACGCCGGCGCCGACGAGTCGCTCGTGGTCGACACCGGCTCGGGCGACGACACCGTCGGCCTCGCGAATGCCGGGTCGGGAGGGAAGAACGCGATCGAGATGGGCGCGGGGCTCGACACGTTCTCGTGGGCGAACGCACTCGACGTCGGCCGGGCTCGCGTCGCGACCGGCGGAGACGCCGATCAGCTCGCGATCACCTTCGTCACTCTTTCCGGCACGATCGCCGTCGACGCGGGCAACGGCAACAACTCGGTGCTCATGACCGATGACACCGTCGCGGGAGACCTGTCGGTCCGCACGGGCGACGGCGACGACACGCTGACGATCAACAACAACACCGTCGCGGGCAAGACGTCGATCCACCACGGCAACGGCGCCGACGTCGTCAACTGACCCGCGCGTCCGAGCGCGTTCCCGCTTGCCAGCGGGGCGTACCGAAGCCATCCTCGCAGCCCTCGAACTCGAGGGTCTCATCGAGAGTTGGCGTGGACCTCACCAAGCTCAAGATCGATCGCGGGGCTCAGCCGCAAGCCTCGCCGTCCGCTGCGTCCGCGCGGCCCGGCGTTCGCCGCGCGCGCTCGCCGTGGTTCGGCCGCATCGTCGTGCTCGCGGTGCTCGCCGGCCTCGGCTGGACGTTTCATCAACCGATCACCGAGTTCGTCGACCGCTTCCGCCTGCCGCTCGTCGAGACGACGAAGGTCGAGCTTCGCGCCGCCGCGCACGCCGCGGCCGCCGGCGGCACCGCGGCGAACGGGTACGTCATCGCACGCGTGAAGGCCGCGTTGTCGGCCGACACGCCGGGACGAATCGTCGAGCTGAACGTGACCGAAGGCATGGCGGTGAAGAAGGGCTTCGTGATCGCTCGGCTCTACTCCGAGGATTTCGAAGCCGCGTTGCGCCGCGCGGAGGCGGACGTCCGCGCCGCCGAGGCCGCGGTCGTCAGCGCCGGCAAGGACGTCGCGAACTGGGAGAAGGACGCCGCGCGCATCAAGGCCGGCGTCGACACTGCGCGCGCCGACGTCACGGAAGCCGAAGCGCTCGAGAAGCAAGCGCAGCTCGAGTTCGAGCGCGTGAAGCAGATGGTGAAGGACGACGTCGAGAACGCGCGCCGCCTCGAGCAGGCGACCGCCGACTACGACTCGAGCAAGGCCCGCACCATCGCGTCGCGGACGCGGCTCGCGCAGGCGGAGGCCGCGGCGACGCAGGCCGACGTGAAGCGCGAGTGGGCGGTCGCGCAACTGAAAGAGACGGAGGCGCGCGTCCCCGTCCGCAAGGCCGAGCGCGACCAGGCGGCCGCTCTCGTCGACAAGACGGTGATCAAGGCACCGTTCGACGGCATCGTCGTGCTGAAGGAAGCGGAAGTCGGCGAGGTCGTCGCGCCGTCGGTGCAAGCCGGCGGCTCCGCGCGCGGCGCGGTCGTGACGATGGTCGACTTCAAGACCCTCGAAGCGCAGGCCGAGGTGCCGGAGACCACATTGAAGGTGGTCGTGATCGGCGCGCCCGCGCTGTTGTTCCTCGACGCCTATCCCGACCACGCCTACCACGGCACCGTCCAGCGCATCTGGCCGACCGCCAACCGGCAGAAGGCGACGGTCGAGGTCCGCGTCTCGATCGACGACCCCGACGAGCGGCTGCGTCCGGAGATGGGCGTGCGCGTCGTGTTCGGAGGTGCTGAGTCGCCTTCAGCGAGCCGCCCGGCCGCGCCGGACTCCGACTCCGCGCCGTCGCTGATGATCCCCGCCGAGACCGTCGTGCGCACCGGTGGTCGCACGACCGTCTTCGTGGTCGAGCGCGACACGGTCCACGAGCGCGAGGTCACGCTCGGCGGCAAGACCGGCGGGCGCTACGTCGTCGAGAACGGCCTCGCCGTCGAGGAGCGTTGCGTGTTGAATCCACCGGCGTCGCTCCAGGACGGCGACCGAGTGCGCGTGAAGGAGAACGGATGACCGCGAAGTCGATCGAACTCACCCAAGTCGTGAAGACCTACTCGCGCGGAGGCGAGACGCTGACCGTGCTCGACCACCTCGACCTCGCGATCGACGACGGCGCATTCTGCGCGCTGATGGGTCCGTCGGGCTCCGGCAAGTCGACGCTGCTCAACCTCGTCGGCGGCCTCGACCACGCCGACGCCGGCAGCATCGTCGTCAACGGCGAGGACGTCGCGACGATGTCCGACGCCGAGCTCGCCGGCTGGCGTGCGCGCAACGTCGGCTTCGTGTTCCAGGGCTTCAACCTGATCCCGGTGCTGACCGCGCTCGAGAACGTGACCTTGCCGCTCCTGCTCGCGCCGTTGTCCGGCAAGGAGCGTCGCGAGCACGCGGAGTACGCGCTCGAGCTGGTCGGCTTGAAGGACCGCATGAGGCACCGCCCGGCGCAGCTCTCCGGCGGCCAGGAGCAGCGCGTCGCGATCGCACGTGCCCTCGTCACGGACCCAAAGCTGATCCTCGCCGACGAACCGACCGGCGACCTCGACCGGAACTCGGCCGATCAGGTTCTCGACCTCATGGTGCGCCTGAACAGCGAGCTGAAGAAATCGATCCTGATGGTGACCCACGACGCGATCGCGGCCGGCCGCGCCCGGCAGATCATCCACCTCGACAAGGGCAAGCTCGTGCGCGTCGAGACCGCGGGCATGCGCGCGGCGGCGGGGAGCTGAGCGATGAAGCTCCCGTTCCGACTGGTCTGGCGCAACCTCGCGAAGCACAAGTTGCGCTCGTTGCTCACCATGGGCTCGCTGTTCGTTGCGCTGTTCCTCTTGTGCGTTCTGCGCTCGCTGGTGGTGACTCTCGACCGCGGCGTGAAGAACGCGCGGACCGACCGCGTGATCGTCCAGTCCGCTGTGTCGTTGTTCGTCGAGCTGCCGAACGCGTACGTCGACAAGATCAAGGCGGTCGACGGGGTGCAGGACGTCTGCGGCTGGAACTGGTTCAGCGGCACCTACCAGGACGAGAAGCAGCCGAAGCCGCAGTTCGGCTGCGACATCGAGACGCTGCTCCGGATGTACCCGGAGATCGTGATCGACGAAGGCGACGTCGAGAAGCTGAAGAGCGATCGCAAGGCGTGCGTGATCGGTCGAAAGCTCGCGAACGACTACAACCTGACGATCGGCAGCAACCTGCCGTTGATGAGCACGATCTACCCGCGCGCCGACGGCGGTCCGTGGAACTTCGAAGTCGCCGCCATCTACCACTCGACGTCGGGGCTGGTCGACAACGCGACGATGTACTTCCACTACGACTACCTGCACGAGGCGCAGGAGCAGGGAGCGGCGCTCGGACCGAGAGGCGTCGGCCTCTACGTCGCCAAGATCGCGCCCGGCAAGAACCCCGTGACCGTGATGCACGAGATCGACCAGTTGTTCACGAACGGCCCGCAGCGCGTGACCAGCACGTCGGAGGCGGAGTTCAACGCGCAGTTCGTGTCGATGATGGGCAACATCCCGTTCTTCGTCTCGGCGATCGGGACCGGCGTGATCTTCGCCATCCTGCTGGCCGTCGTGAACACGATGCTGATGGCGGCTCGTGAGCAGACGCGCGACACCGGCATCCTGAAGGCGCTCGGCTTCACCAACTCGACGGTGTTCGTCGCGTTCCTGATGCAGTCGCTCGCGATCGCGCTCATCGGCGGAGGGGCCGGCGTGATGCTCGCGAAGGCGACCTCCGCGGGGTTCGCCGACCTGCTCGGCACGACCTTCCCGAACTACCAAGTCACGCGAGACACGATCCTGCTCGCGCTCGGCGCCACGCTGGCGATCGGGCTCATCGCCGGGATGACGCCGGCGTCGCGCCTCGCGCGGGCCGCGTGCGTCCGCCTGCTGCGCACGGAGGCGTGACGTGGCACTCGTCCCGCTCAGCTACAACTTCCGCAGCCTGTGGGTCCGTCGCTCGGCGACGCTCCTCACCGCGCTCGGGATCGGCGCCACCGTCGCCGTCGTCTCCGGCGTGCTCTCCCTGCAGCAGGGTTTCACCTCGCTGTTCAAGAAGGCCGGCCGCTCCGACGTGATGATCGTGCTGCGGCCCGGCGCGAGCAACGAGGGCGACAGCGCGGTGACGCGCGAGAGCGCGCGCATCCTGATCAACTCGCACCCGGAGATCGCGGGCTCGGGCGGTTCCGGAGACCAAGGCGGCCCGATGGCGTCCGCCGAGTCGTTCCTCGCGCTGCGCCTGAAGAAGCTCGACGGCGGCGAGACCAACGTGCCGATCCGCGGCGTCCAGCAGCGCAGCTTCGACATCGCCGGCGACAAGCTGCAGTTCATCCGCGGTCGTCGCTTCACGCCCGGCGCCGACGAGGTGATCGTCGGCCAGCGCATGGGCTCGCGCCTGCAGGACTGCGAGCTCGACGACGTGCTGCAGATCAACACGATCCCCTGCCGCGTCGTCGGCATCTTCGCCTACGACGGCCCGTTCGAATCAGAGATCTGGATGGACGTGGAGCGCATGCTCCAGGCGATCCAGCGCCCGGTCTACAGCCGCGTGATCGCCGTCGTCCCGCCGGAGAAGCAGGAGGCGTTCGCGGCGGCGGTGAAGGCCGACCCGCAGGTCCCCGCCGAGGCGATGACCGAGACCGAGTACCTCACCAAGCAGACGGGCGTGATGGGCGACGTGCTCGCGATCCTCGGCCAGGTGCTCGCGATCATCATGGGGATCGCGGCGATCTTCACCGCCACCAACACGATGCTTGCCGCGATCGTCGCGCGCACGCACGAGATCGGCATCCTGCTGTCGATCGGCTTCCGCCCGTTCGCGATCTTCCTGTCGTTCCTGTTCGAGGCCCTGTTCTTGTGCCTGGTCGGCGGCGTGCTCGGCGTCGTGCTGACGCTGCCTCTGAACGGCATCGAGACCGGCGCGATGAACTGGAACACCTTCACCGACGTGTCGTTCGCGTTCCGAACGACGCCGGCCGTGTTGGTCGCGGCCGTGGTCTTCGCCTCCGCCCTCGGCATCCTCGGCGGCCTGTGGCCCGCGTGGCGCGCGTCCCGACTGCGCCCGACGCAGGCGCTGCGCCGGCAGTGATCGCCCGATTCCGCGCGAACCCGCCGCGCGCGCGCACGACGAGCTCCCGTCGGAGCCCTCGTGCATGCCGCGTCGTTCGTCGCGCCCGCCCCACGACCGCTTGATTCGCGCGGCGCTCCGAGGAGCGGCCGACGCGCGCGGGTCGCGACGGCGAACCTCGCGACAGTTCGGGTTTGGTTCGACCGCGCGGTGACGGCGGCATCACCAGACGACGTCTTCGCGCGCGGCTGACGTCGCGCAACGCGCTTCACGCCGACTTGTAGCTCTCGCTCTCGTTCGGGAAGTCGCCGGACGCGACGTCGGCAACGTACTTCGCCAGCGCGTCGCGCACGGTCGCGTTGAGGTCGGCGTACTTCCGCACGAACTTCGGCGGGCGCATCGACGTGAACCCGACGACGTCCGAGAACACGAGGATCTGGCCGTCGCACTCCTTGCCGGCGCCGATGCCGATCGTCGGCACGGGCACGCGCGCGGTGATCCGCTTCGCGAGCTCGGCC
>CAZOLL010000133.1:0-9635 GCA_964580365.1 uncultured Phycisphaeraceae bacterium | reverse complement strand
GGCGCGGCGCGCGTCGGCGGGTGCGATGACGCCGATCTCGGGGCGACGCTCGCGCGCGGCGTCGGCGCCCTGCAAGCAGCCGCGCCGCGTGCGCGCGCCGGAGCGCTCCGGCCCGATCGCGGCGCCGTCGATCGCGATCCGCATCGGTCGCGTCAAGCGCCCGCGGCGGACTCGCGCGTCGGCGGCGGCGCGGCGGGCGCGGCGAGCTCGCGGTACAGGTCGAGGTAGCGGCGCGCCGTGTCGTCCCACCCGAACTTCTTCGCGTGCGCGAACCCCTTCTTCCGCAACGAGGCACACAGCTCGTCGTCTCGCAGGATCCGCAGGAGCGCGTCGCCGAGCCGCGCCGGTTGGTCGGGCGCGAACGTCAACGCCGCGTTGCCGACGACTTCGGGGATCGCGCCGCCCGTCGAGCAGACGACCGGCGTGCCGCAGGCCATCGCCTCGAGCGGCGGCAAGCCGAAGCCCTCGAACAGCGACGGGTACACGAGAGCGCGCGCGTGGTGGTACAGCACGTTCAGGTCGTGATCGGTCACGTAGCCGGTGAGGAAGACGCGATTCTCGAGCGCGCGCGACTTCAAAAGCCGATCGAACTCCGGCCACGTCGGCATCCGCACGCCCGCGAGCACGAGCACCGCGCGGCTGCGTTCCGGCTCCGGCAGCTTCGCGAACACCTCGAGCAGGAGGCGCAGGTTCTTCTTCCGTCGCAGCGTGCCGACGAACAAGAGGTAGGGCCGGTCGGGGATGCGGTAGCGCGCGAGGAACTCGCCGCGCGGCGGCGGAGACTCGATGGGCGCGAAGCGCGCGTCGACGCCGTTCTTGATCACGACGACCTTGTCCGCGGAGTTCGGGTACAGCGAGAGGATGTTCTCGCGCGTGCGCTCCGACACGGCGACGATGCGCGACGCGTAGCGGACGTTCAGGAACAACCACACGCGGTGACCGCGCTGGATGCGGCCGCCCTCGCTGCGGCCGAGCGCGGTCGCGTTGCGCTCGACCCACGGCAGCTCGTGCACGGTCGCGATCTTCTTCGCCTTGCCGAGGATCGGCGTCGCGGAGACCGGCGAGTGGAAGACGTCGATCTTCTGCCGGTCGAGCAACGACGCGGCGAAGCGCTCGCGCCAGAGGTAGCTCACGCCGTCGCCGACGACGGACGACAGGCGCCACTTCGGCGGCAACTCGAAGCCGAGGTCGACCGGCTTTCGGCTGACGAGCAGGTATTCGTTGTCGCGATCGATGCGCGCGAGCGCTTTCAACAGGTCGCGCTGCACGCGCTCGACGCCCGTGACGTAGGGCGTCTCCTGGATCGAGACGTCGACCGCGATTCTCACCGGGCGAGAGGGTAGGGCATGATCACCGAAAAGCGATCCACGGACGTCGATCGATCGGCTCTCCTTCCCGGCGATCACCGGTCTGCCTAGACTCCCCGCCCTCGCGGCGAGTCTGGCCGAGGTCCGATCCGGGAAGATCGTCGCCGATCAATCGACCATGACGGACAAGCTCTCAGCGAACTCAGACGCCCAGTACCCGGTGCGCAAGCCCCGACGTCGTGCGACCGCTGGGAGCGCACCATCGCCGAGCGGACCGTCGATCGCGGACCTCGTGCGCGAGCTGTGGCAGGCGGCGGTCAAGCTGCGCCGCTCGATCGAACCGGCGGACTACAAACGCTTCGTTCTCCCGATCATCTTCCTCCGCTTCCTCTCGCTGCGCTTCGATCGTCGACACACTGAGCTGGAGAAGCTCATTCGCGACCCGACGAGCGATCACTTCGGCGACAAGAAGGCTCTGCGCGATCCGGACGAGTACCGCAGCGCGGGCGCGTTCATTCTCCCGGAAGAGGCGCGCTGGTCCGCGATCGTCGAGCTCGCCGCCGGCGACGACGTGAAGGTGAAGCTCGACGACGTGCTCGAGCGGCTGGAGCGGAAGTACCCCGATCAGCTCCGCGGCCTGCTTCCCCGCATCTATGCCGGATCGAACATGCAGGCGGAGGATCTGCGCGGCTTGATCCGCCTGTTCTCGAAGGACGTCTTCCGTGTCGATCACGGCAGCGAAGACCTGATCGGCCGTGTGTATGAGTACTTCATCGGCGAATTCGCCGCGTCGGAGGGGAAGCGCGGCGGCGAGTACTTCACGCCCGCCTCGATCGTCCGCACGCTGGTTGCGATGCTCGAGCCGGATCGCGGCGTCGTGTTCGACCCGTGTTGCGGGTCTGGCGGGATGTTCGTGCAATCCGACCTGTTCACGAAGCACAATCACCAACTCTCGTTCGTCGGCCAGGAGTCGAAGGAGTTCACTTATCGCCTGTGCCGGATGAACCTCTTCATCCACGGCATCGAAGGCGACATCCGCCTCGGCGACTCCTACACGAACGACGCGCTCCCCGACCTGCGCGCCGACTTCATCCTCGCCAATCCGCCGTTCAACGACGGCTCGAAGGGCGACGACGGCTGGGGCGCGGACGCGATCCCGAAGAACGACCGTCGACTCGTCGTCGGCGGTGCGCGGATGCCGCTCGCGCCGCGAAACGCGAACACGATGTGGATGCTGCACTTCCTCCACCACTTGAAGGACGGCGGCGCCGCCGGTTTCGTGATGGCGACCGGCGAGCTGAGCAACGCGGAGAACGCACGCCTCGAAGTGCGGAAAAGTCTCGTCGAGGCCGGCGTCGTCGACTGCATCGTGCAGATGAGCGGCCAGCTCTTCGCCAACACTCAGATCCCGTGCGCTTTGTGGTTCCTGTCGAAGAGCCGCGACGGCAAGTCCGGGTTCCGCTCGCGGCAGGGCGAGATCCTCTTCATCGACGCGCGCAAGTTGGGGGCGCTCATCCCGGGTTCGCGCAAGCAGAAGCAGCTCTCGGATGAGGAGGTGGCTCGCATCGCGTCGACCTATCGCGAGTTCCGCCGCACCGGGACGCCCGCACCCGTCCCCGGCTTCTGCCGGGCCGCGCCGCTCGAGGAGGTCCGTGAGCACCGCTACGCGCTGACGCCCGGCCGCTACGTCGGCTCACCCGAGACCGATGACGACGAAGAGCCGATCGAGGAGAAGCTGCCGAAATTGAAGAAGCTGCTCGAGCAGCAGTTCGACGAAGCCGCGCTCCTCGAGAAGCAGATCCGCGCGAACCTCGCGAGGCTCGGCGATGACGCCGCGGGCTGATCGCAGCGCGCTCTCGGCGCTGCCCGTCGGATACGCGAATCTCCTGCGCGACCTGAAGTCGCGCATCCGCTGGGCACAGGCGAAGGCCGCGCGCGTCACCGTCCGGTCGCACGCACCACGAGCAGTCCAGCACCTTGTTGGACTCGTTCCGGGCTGCCGCGTTCTCGTCCTCGTCACTTCGGTCCACGAACCACGTCGATGCAGTCGTGAAGGATTGTCGTCGTGACGTCGCCCCCAGACCAACCGAAGATCTACCACATCACGCACGTGAAGAACCTGCCGAGCATCGTGACCGACGACGCGATTCTCTGCGATCGCGCGATGGTGCAGCGTGGAGGGCCGGCACGAGAGATCGGGATGTCGGCGATCAAGCGACGACGAATTGAACAACTCGAAGTCGTGAGCCATCGCGGGACGAAAGTCGGCGACTACGTTCCCTTCTACTTCTGTCCGCGGTCGATCATGCTGTACGTCATCCACTGCGCGAATCACCCCGAGCTGGGATACCGCGAGGGGCAGGGCCCGATCGTTCATCTTGTCGCGGACATCGACGAGGTGCTCGCATGGGCCGAGCGCAGCGAACGGAAATGGGCGCTCTCGTTGTCGAACGCGGGCGCTCGGTACACGGAGTTTCGATCGAGTCGCGACGCGCTTGCGGAGCTCGACTGGTCGGCGATCGCTGCGACCGACTTTCGGGAAGCGAATGTCAAGGAAGCGAAGCAGGCGGAGTTTCTCGTTCACGAGAGCTTCCCGTTTTCGCTCGTCGAGAGGATCGGAGTAGGATCGACAGCGATCCAGGTCCGAGCAGCAAGCGCCTTCTCCGCATCCTCGCATCAGCCGCCAATCGACGTTCGACCCGACTGGTACTTCTGACTTGGGACGCGAACGCGTGATCGAATTCAAGACCGGCGACATCCTTCGCGAACGCACGGACGCGCTCGTGAATACCGTCAACTGCGACGGGTTCATGGGCCGCGGAATCGCGTTGCAGTTCAAGCGCGTGTTTCCCGAGAACTTCAAGGCGTACGAAGCCGCGTGCCGACGGAATGAGGTGCGACCTGGCCGGATGCTCGTGTTCGAGACCGGTCAGCTCACGCCGCCGCGGTTCATCGTCAACTTTCCGACGAAGCGTCACTGGCGGAATCGTTCGCGAATCGAGGACATCGAAGCCGGACTCGACGCACTCGCATCAGATGTCGTCGCTCGGAACATCCGATCGATCGCGATCCCTGCTCTGGGCGCGGGGCTGGGCGGGTTGGATTGGCGTGCCGTGCGAGTGCGAATCGAGGAGTTCGCGCAACGATTGCCCGGCACGCGAATCATCGTTTTCGAGCCGCGTGGGGTCCCCGCAGTAACGGCCGACACGCGGGCGAAGAAGACTCCGGCGATGACACCGGGGCGCGCCGCGCTCGTCGGACTGATGCAGCGCTACCTCGCAGGTTTGCTCGACCCATTCATCTCGCTGCTCGAGATCCACAAGCTCATGTACTTCATGCAGGAGGCGGGTGAGCCGCTGAAGCTTCGCATTGCGAAGGCCCACTACGGTCCGTACGCGGAGAACCTGCGCAACGTGCTCGCGATGCTGGAGGGGCACTTCGTGAGCGGATACGGCGCGGGTGGTGATGCACCGGACAAGGTGCTCGAGCTCGTTCCCGGAGCGATCGAAGCGGCGCGTACCGCTCTCGAGAAACGGCCCGAGACTCGGGCTCGATTCGAGCGCGTCGCGCAGCTCGTCGATGGGTTCGAATCCACATTCGGACTCGAACTGCTCGCGACGGTGCACTGGGTGATGACGCGAGAGATCGCTCAGACATCCGACGACGTGGTCGATCGCACGTGGGCTTGGGGACCACGCAAGCGGCGGTTTTCGCGTGAGCAGATCCAACTCGCCCGATCCGTGCTCGTCGAGCGTGGATGGGTCGCGACGTCAGCTCCCAACGACGTGAGGTGATCCTGGCGATCAGTGACGCGGCGACCTCGCACCGAGCCAAGGTGAGCACCATCACGTTTCAAGCCCTCATCGACTCGGGCATTCTTCAGATCGGTGATGGACATCGCGCGAAGCACTCGGAGCTTGGCGGCTCCGGCCTTCCATTCTTGCGATCCGCGCATGTTCGAGATTCCCACGTCGACTTCGACGGAATCGAACATTTCGAAGCGAGCTTGACGACTCGGCTCGCCAACAAGACTTCGCGGACCGGCGACACGATCGTGACCACGAAGGGAAACAGCACGGGGCGAACGGCGTTCGTCGAATCATGGATGCCCACCTTTGTCTATTCGCCGCACCTGAGTTTCTGGCGGTCGCTTGATGTCGGGCTTCTGGTGCCTCGCTTTCTGCGGTATTGGTCCCGAGGCGAAGAGTTCCGTGAACAGCTCGACGGCATGAAGGCGTCGACCGACATGGCGCCATACCTGAGTCTCGAAGACCAACGCTCGCTTCGCATCACATTGCCAGACGCATCGTGTCAACGCGCCATCGCCTCCGTCCTTGGCGCACTCGACGACAAGATCGAGGTCAACCGCAAGATCAGTCACACGCTCGAGTCGATCGCGATGGCGTTGTTCCGCTCGTGGTTCGTCGACTTCGACCCGGTCGTCGCGAAGTCCGAGGGCCGCGCGCCGTTCGGCATGAGCGCGGACGTGGCGGCGCTGTTTCCGGATCGGTTCATGGAGAGCGAGCTCGGACGGATTCCCCGGGATTGGAAAGCCGGAACTCTCGCGGAGGTCGCAACGAACACGCGAGCCGCATGGAAGCCGCACGAGGCTCGCGACAGCGAGCCCTACGTGGGGCTTGAACACATTCCGAGGCGCAGCCTTTCGCTCTCGTCGTGGTCGTTCTCCGAGAATGCGAGCAGCGGGAAAACACGCTTTCGCCGCGGAGCAGTTCTGTTCGGGAAATTGAGACCGTACTTTCACAAAGTCGCCATCGCGCCATGCGATGGGATTTGCTCGACCGATATTCTCGCCATCGAGCCAAAGGCCGCAGAGTTCTCGGCATTCGTGACTGCATCGCTCTTCAGCGATGACGTGATCGCGCACGCAGATGCGTGCTCAGAGGGCACGAAGATGCCCCGCGTGAAGTGGCGCGATCTCGGCGCTTTCCAATTGCCGATTCCCGACTCTCGCGTTGCAGCCGCCTTCTCCTCGCTGATTGCGCCGTCGCTGTGGAGCATTCCGAGCAGGGTTCACGAATCCTGCACCCTCGCCGCCCTCCGCGACGCGCTCCTCGAACCCCTCCTCTCCGGCACGCTTCGCATCCGGGACGCGGAGCGCATCGTCAGCGACGCCGTGTAACCTCTCCGCCCATGCGACGGGGAACGGAGCAGGAGTTCGAGCTCACGACCATCGAGCGGATCGAAGCGCTCGGCTACCGCTGGCAGCACGGCGACGACATCGAGCGGCCGCACGACGAGGTCGTCCTGCGCGGTGTGCTGCGCGCCAACCTCGCGAAGCGGTACGCGGACCTGCCGCCCGCCGCTCTGGACGCCGCGGTCGCTCGAATCGCGCGGCCGGACGGCGCGGACGTGCTGCGCCGCAATCTCGATTTCCACGAGCGGCTGACGCGCGGCTTCGAGCTTCCGGTCAAGCGTGCCGACGGATCGCGCGAGATCCGGCACATCCACCCGATCGATTGGGATCGACCAGAAGCGAACGACTTTCGCGTCGTCAACCAGTTCAAGGTCCGCGGCAAGAACGACCGGCGCCCGGACATCGTGCTCTTTGTCAACGGTCTCCCGCTCGTCCTGTTCGAGCTGAAGAACCCGCACGATGCGACGGCAACCGTCGACGGCGCCCTCAATCAGGTCGAGCACTATCGGAACGAGATCCCGCAGCTCTTCGAGTTCAACGCGCTCGTGGTCGTCTCGGATGGCGTGAGGACGCTGCACGGCCAGTGGACGTCGAGTCGCGAATGGTTCGCGGCGTGGAAGTCGATCGACGGCGTGACGGTCGAGGCGGGAACGACGGCGAGCATGAAGGCGCTGGTCGAAGGTCTGCTCCCGAAGGAACGCCTGCTCGCGTACGCGCACGACTTCGTGCTCTTCGAGGTCGTGCACGATCGGATCACGAAGAAGGGCGCGCGGTACCACCAGTTCTTCGCGGTCCGCGCCGCCGCGGACCGCGCGGTGCACGTGATGACGGCGTCCGGCGACAAGCGGGCCGGTGTCGTGTGGCACACGACCGGCTCGGGAAAGTCGCTCTCGATCGTGTTCCTGGTCGGGATCCTTCGCCGGCATCGAGCTCTCAAGAACCCGACGATCGTGATCGAAGTCGACCGCACCGATCTCGACGATCAGATCCACGACCAGTTCGTCGCCGCGCGATCGCTCGTAGGCGACGTGAAGCAGGCCGAGAACGTCGAGGACCTCCGCAGGCTCCTGCGCGGCGGCGGAGGCGGCGAGGTCGTGTTCACGACGATCGAGAAGTTCCGCTTGAAGCCAGGCGAGACGCGGCACGAGGAACTCACGGCGCGCGACAACGTGCTCGTGATCGCGGACGAAGCGCATCGCACGCAGTACGGATTCAAGCAGGGGTTCGCGCGTTTCCTCGCCGAAGCACTGCCGAACGCGCGCCTCATCGCGTTCACCGCGACGCCAGTGAACCTCACCGCCGCGGACACGGTCTCCGTCTTCGGCGACGTGATCCACCGCTACGACATCCGGCAGTCGCAGGAAGACCACGCGACGGTGCCGATCCACTACGAGCCGCGCCTCGTCCGCCTGCACCTCGGGCCGAAGGACGTCGACGCGGCGCTCGACGAGATCGCGGCAGGACGCGAACCCACGGAAGTGGAGCGCAAGAAGAGCCGGTGGGCGGCGCTCGCGGCCGCGGCCGGCGCGAAGGAGCGCGTGGCGGAGGTCGCGCGCGACGTCCTTTCGCACTTCCTCGACCGCACACGGACGCTGGCGGGCAAGGCGATGATCGTGTGCATGACGCGCGAGAACTGCGTGCGGATGTTCGACGCGCTTCGCGCGCTGCCCAACTGTCCCGAGATCAAGGTCATCATGACCGGCGACCTCGAGCACGACCCGCCGGAGTGGAGCGAGGCCGGGCACTACACGACGAAAGAGCAGCGCGACTCGGCGAAGGCCCGCATGGTCGACGCGAGCGACCCGTTGAAGATCGTGATCGTCTGCGACATGTGGCTGACAGGCACCGACATCCCGTGCCTGCACACTCTCTACGTCGACAAGCCGATGCGCGGACACAACGTGATCCAGGCGATCTCGCGCGTGAACCGCGTGTTCAAGGACAAGCCGCACGGGATGGTCGTCGACTACATCGGGATCGGCGACGAGTTGCGCGCGGCGACGGAGCAGTATTCGGGTGCGGGTGGCCGAGGCGACCCGGCGCCGGAGATCGGTCCGGAGGCGGTCCGCGTGTTCATGGAAGCGCTCGAGGAAGCGCGCGCGCTGTTGCCAAAGGGACTGCCGATCGCTGATTGGCGCGGACTCGGCCGCGTCGCGCTCGAGGATCTCTACGCCCGCGCCTACGGCTTCCTCGCCGAGGACGACTCGCGCCGCGATGCGTTCCTCGCGGCGGAGGCCCGACTCTCCAAGGCGTACCTGCTCGTGAAGCATCGAGACGATTGTCGCGGGCACGCGGACGCGGTGATCTTCTGCCAACGCACGCGCCACCAGCTCGCGAAGACGTTGCCAGGGCGGCCGCCGGAGCTCGACCTCGACCGCGCAGTGCGCGACCTGGTCGACGATTCGGTCGAGTCGGAGGGAGTGGTCGACATCTTCGCGGCTGCGGGATTGCCGCGCGCGGACATCTCGATCCTCGACGATGCGTTCTTGCAGACGTTCAAGGGCAAGCCGCACGAAGACCTGCGGATGAAGCTGCTCGAACGGCTCCTGTCGAATGAGATTGCGTTCCGCGAACGCGGGAATCTCGCGAAGGCCAAGTCCTTCCGCGCGCTGCTCGACGAGACGTTGCGCAAGTACCACGCGCGCGTGATCGATGCCGCGCAAGTCATCAAGGTGATGCTCGAGATTCGAAAGGAGCAGGCGGAGCAGGACGCGCGGGCGCAGCGGCTCGGACTCGATGCAACGGAGCTCGCGCTCTTCGACGCCATCGCGATCGATCCGTCGCGCGGTTACGACGAGCCGTTCCTCCGCGACCTCATCCACGACGTCGTCGCGGCGATCAAGTCCGAAGCGAAGTTCGACTGGACCAACCGAGAGCAGCAGAAGGCGGCAGTCCGGGCTGCGGTGCGCCGCGTTCTCCGCAAGCGACTGGTCCGCGACGCAGACCTCGAACCGTTCACGGAGCGGTTGATCGAGCAGGCGGTGGCGCTTTGCGCCGACTGGCCGCAGGCGGCCTGACGTGCACGCTCACCGCCCCTTCCCCGGCATCTCCGCGACCGCGCGGTAGACCGCGAGCGTCTCTTCCGCCGCGCGGTCCCACGAGAACTCCGCGACGCGCGAGCTGGGGAGCGCACACGTCTGATCGCCAGGCACAGCCGAGACGCGGTGGGGGGC
>CAZOLL010000132.1:0-9641 GCA_964580365.1 uncultured Phycisphaeraceae bacterium | reverse complement strand
GGCGATGTCGCGCAGCAGGCGGCGCATGATCTTCCCCGAGCGCGTCTTCGGCAGCGCCTCGGTGAAGCGGATGTCGTCGGGGCGCGCGAGCGCGCCGATCTCGCGGTCGACGTGGCGCTTCAGCTCGGCGCGCAGTTTGTCGTCCGGCTTCACGCCGCCTTTCGGCGTCACGAACGCGGTGATCGCCTGACCCTTCAGCTCGTCGGGCCGCCCCACTACCGCCGCTTCCGCGACGTGCGGGTGCGAGACGAGCGCGGATTCGACCTCCATCGTCGAGAGCCGGTGGCCCGACACGTTGATCACGTCGTCGACGCGCCCCATGATCCAGAAGTACCCGTCCTCGTCCCTTCGTGCGCCGTCGCCGGCGAAGTAGATGCCGGGGAAGCGCGACCAGTAACCCGCGACGTACCGCGCGTCGTCGTTGAAGATCGTGCGCAGCATCGAAGGCCACGGCTTCTTGATGACGAGGTAGCCGCCTTCGTTCGGTCGCGTCGGCTTGCCTTGGCCGTCGACGACGTCCGCGTCGACGCCGAAGAACGGGAGCGTCGCGGAGCCGGGCTTGGTCGGCGTGGCGCCCGGCAGCGGCGTGATCATGATGCTGCCGGTCTCGGTCTGCCACCACGTGTCGACGATCGGGCAGCGCCCGCCGCCGATCACCTGCTGGTACCACATCCACGCTTCGGGGTTGATCGGCTCGCCGACCGTGCCGAGCAGGCGCAGCGTCGAGAGGTCGAACCGCTTGGGGTGCTCGTCGCCCCATCGCACGAACGTCCGGATCGCCGTCGGCGCGGTGTAGAACACCGTGACGCGGTGCCGCTCGATCATCTCCCAGAAGCGTCCGGGGTGCGGGACGTTCGGCACGCCTTCGTACATCAGCACGGTCGCGCCGTTCAGGAGCGGGCCGTACACGAGGTAGGAGTGGCCGGTCACCCAGCCGACGTCCGCGGTGCACCAGAACGTGTCCTCGTCCTTCAGGTCGAACACGGTGCGCGCGGAGAGGCCGGCGCCGACCATGTAGCCGCCGGTCGTGTGCACGATGCCCTTCGGCTTGCCGGTCGTGCCCGACGTGTAGAGCGTGAAGAGGAGGTGCTCGGAGTCGAGCGGCTCGGCGTGGCAGCGATCGGTCTGTCGCGCGGCGAGGTCGTGGTACCAGTGGTCGCGCCCCTCGGTCCACTCGACTTCGTGGCCGGTCCGGCGAACGACGAGCACGCTCTTCACGCTCGGACAGTCCTTCACGGCCTCGTCGACCTGCGGCTTCAGCGCCTGCGCGGCGCCCTTGCGGAAGCCGCCGTCGGCGGTGATCACCGCGCGGGCCTGGGCGTCGTGGATGCGCTCCTTCAGCGCCTCCGCCGAGAACCCGCCGAACACGACCGAGTGCGCGATGCCGAGCCGCGCGCACGCGAGCAGCGCCATCGGCAGCTCGGGGATCATCGGCATGTAGATCGCCACGCGATCGCCCGACGCGAGCCCGAGCGAGCGCAGCACGTTCGCGAAGCGCGACACCTCGGAGTGCAGCTGCTGGTAGGTGATCGTTCGCTGGTCGCCCGGCTCGCCTTCCCAGATGAGAGCGGCCTTGTGGCGGCGCGGCCCGTCGAGATGGCGGTCGAGGCAGTTGAACGAGAGGTTGGTCTTGCCGCCGACGAACCACCTCGCGTGCGGAGGCTTCCAATCGAGCACGCGCGACCACGGCTCGAACCAGTGGAAGCTGCGCGCGACCTCGCCGAAGAAACCCTCCGGATCGTCGACCGAGCGCTTGTGCATGCGCCGGTACTCGTCGAGCGAGCCGACATGCGCGCGCGCCGCGAACTCGGCGCTCGGCGGGAAGCGCCGCGCCTCCTTCAGGACCGAGTTGATCTCGGGTTCCGCCATGATCGTGCGCCTCCGGGGAGGGCGCCGATCATAGGCGACGCGCGCGCGGGCGCGATGCGGGGCGATCCGGTTCGATCAGGCGCGGCCGAGCGCGCGGAGGTTCTCGAAGATGCGCCGCGACGCGCTGCTCTTGTTCAGCGTGTAGAAGTGGATCCCGGGCGCGCCGCCGTCGAGCAGGCCGACGCACTGCGCCGTCGCGTGGTCGATGCCCGCCGCGATGACCGCCTCCGGGTCGTGCGCGACGCCCTCGAGACGTTTCAAGAGAGCGCGCGGGATCCGCGCGCCGCACAACCCGGTGAACCGCTTCACCTGCGCGAGGTTCGTGATCGGCATGATCCCGGCGAGGATCGGGCGGTCGATGCCGATGGCTCGCGCTCGCTTCACGAACTCGAAGTAGTCGATGTTGTCGAAGAAGAGCTGCGTGATGAGGAAGTCGACGCCGGCGTCCACCTTCGTCTTCAGGTGCGCGAGGTCCTGGTCCTTGTCGCGGCACTCGAGGTGGCCTTCGGGGTAGCACGCGCCGCCGAGGCAGAAGTCGAAGCCGTCCCGCACGAAGCGTGCAAGCTCGGACGCGTGCGCGAACCCGCCGGCGGACGGAACGAACGCGGTCTCGCCCTGCGGCGGGTCGCCGCGCAGCGTGAGCACGTTCTCGATGCCGCGCTCCTTCAGCCGCGCGAGCACGCCGCGGATCTCGTCCGCACTCGCGCCGACGCACGTCAGGTGCGCCATCGCGGTCAGCCCGATCTCCTCCTGGATGCGGCCGACGAGGTCGACCGTGCGCTCGCGCGTGGTGCCGCCGGCGCCGTACGTGACGGACACGAACGACGGCGACAACGGCTTCAGCTCGTCGATCGTGCGGTAGAGCTGCGCCAACCCCTCGTCGGTCTTCGGAGGGAAGAACTCGAAGGAGAACAGCGGGCGTCCGCGGTCGAAGAGTTGTCGGATCTTCATCGGTGGGCTCGACGATCGGCGGTGAGGCTACTCGGCGCGCGCGCTCGCGATCAACGCCGCGGCAGCGCTTCTCCGTCGCGCAGGTCCGCGTGAACCCCGACACCGCCGTCCTCACCGGCGCCGCGCGACGGGGCGAGCGACAGCGAATGGTCGACGCCGCCTTCATCGAGGAAGAGGCCGAGGCCGCGCGCCGCGAAGCCGAGGCTCCGCGCGCGCGCGAGGTAGTCGTCCGCGCCGCCGAGGTCGCGGAACACTGCGAGCCCCGCCTTGGCCGCGCCGAGCGCGTCCTCGCCGCACGAGTAGAGGTCATCGCCGGCGCCGTCGACGAACAGCGCGAAGCCGGAGGCCGCGCAGCCGCACGAGCGGTGGTTCGGCCGGTACACGTCGTCTCCGCGCCGGTCGACGAAGATCGCGGCGCCGCCGGCTCCTCCCGGCTCGGCGGGAGCGGACGCGCCGTACGTCGTCGGCCCGCCGTCTTCGCCCGGCGCGAGCGTGAGGTGGACGTCGTTGCCCCACGCGTCGCCGAGGAAGCCGAGCCCGCCGCCGATCGCGGCGCCGGCGCCCGATTCGCCCAGCTCGAAGTGATCGTCGCCGCCGAGGTCGACGAGCGCGCCGCAGCCGAACGCGCCGCAGCCGACACCGCCGGCTGCGCGGTACTCGTCCTCGCCGGCCACGTCCTCGAACGCCGCGACGCCGAGCGCGGCGGCGCCGAAGGCGAAGGTCTCCGAGCCGTAGCGGTCCGCGCCGTCGAGGTCGACGAGCACGGCAACGCCGGCGGCGGCGGTGCCCAGGCGGCCCGCGGTGGAGGTGTATTCATCGTCGCCGGACAAGTCGATCGCGACGCGCACCGGCGGGGCGAGCGGCGAGAGCGTCGGGGGCGGCCCGCCGAGCGCCGCGCCGTCGTGCCACCGGTCATCGCCGCCGAGGTCGAGCGCGAGCGCGACGTCGGCAACGGGCAACTGGGATCGTCCGGTTCCGCCGACGACGACGAGGCCCGCGTCGGTCTCGGTCACGAGCACGAGGCCGCCGGGGACGCCGCCGCCGCTCGGCAGCGGGGCGAGCTCGCGGACGCGCGAAGAGCGCGCGGCGGACCGCAGGGCGGGAACCGCGACGTCGACCTCGCGCGCGAGCGCGGACGCGATCGCGGCGAGCTCGGCGCGATCCGTTCCGCGCACGCACGCGGCGACATCGGCGTCCAGCGGCGTGCCGCGAACGGGCTCCGACAGTGCCCGGCGGACGATCTCCGCGACCGCGCGCTCGATTCGATCCGGCGCGCCGGTGCGCGCGCGCCACGCCCGCACCTTCCGTGCTGCGTCGTCGACCGCCGCCGAGAGTCGCGAGAGCGCTCGGGTGAACTCGTCCGGGAAGCGCGCGGAATTCTGCGTCGACGCGCGCAGCAGTGTAGAGCCGAGATCCCCGAGTCGGCGCGGCGCTCGGAGCGGCAGCGTGGCCTTTGGGAGGTCCGCCGGCGGTGCGGCCGCGGGCGGCGCGAAGCCGGTCCACAGGGAGGTCGTCCGCTCGACGATGGCGGCGACGCCGGCGCCGGGCGCCGTGAGGACCTCGCACGTGGCCTCGACCGATCGCCACGTCACGACCGGCTCGTTCACGAGCGCCGGCAGGAGCGGCGTCCCCGAGGCGGTCGCGGCGAGGCCGGCGAAACCGCGCGGCAGCGTACGGTCGACGAGTTCCGCGACGTCGGAGGCGCCGGCGAACAGAGGGCGCGGTGGAAGGTCGTCGTTGTCGCCGGTCCAGCCGGCGATCGCGACGACGACCGCGCTCGCGATCGCGGCGAGCAACCAGGTGATTCGAGAACGCACGAGGGGCATGCCGTCGACTCAATCGGCAGTTTTCCGCCTCGGGCCGAAGTCTCTGTGCCGCGGAGACCCCGGCAGGCTCACGGATTGCGGATCGTGACGTCCTTGGTCAGCTCCGCGAGCGCGCGCTTCGCCGCCTCGTGCAGGTCGGCGATTCCGTCGAACGCAGTGATCGCGGTCTGGTAGAGGCTCGCGGCTTGAGCGATGTTGCCGTCCTTGATGAACGGCTTCGCGCGATCCTGGTACCGGTCCCACTGCGTCTTCGCGTAGTCGACGATCTGGCGCCGCATGATGTCGGCGGCGGGTTTCGAGGCCTTGTCGTTCGGGTTCGCGGCGGCCCACGCGTCGATGGCCTTCACCGCGGCGCCGTACTGGCTGCGGTCTTTCTCGCGCGTCGCCTCGAACTCCGCGTCGCGCCACGTCGGCTCGCCCGCGGGCACCATCGCCTTGTACTTCGCGAGCAGGTCCTTCACGCGCGTCGCGTCCTCGTGCGTCGGATAGGTCGCGATGAACTTCTCGCAGCGCTTCACGAAGTAGCGGACCGCCGATGGATCGAGCTTCCCGTTCGGATCGTCGGGCGTGAGCCAGCGCGAGATGAAGGCGTCGATGTTGCTCACGTAGTCGCGGTGCGCGTCGGCGACGACGGCCGACTTCTTCCGCTCCGCGAGCATCGACTCGATGTCCTTGATGCGCGCCTGCGCCTGCTCGTAGTTGCTCGCGCCGTCCAGGATCGCACGGTACGCGTCGAGCGCGGCGTCCCAGTTCTGGTTGCCCTCGGCCTTCTCGCCCTTCTCGAATTGGGTCTGTGCGATGTCCGCTTTCTTGCGGTTGTCCCAGATCACCCACACGAGGATCAGCACGAGGAGCGTGCCGGACATCGAGATCAGGGTCTTCTGAGCCTTCGTGAGTCCCTTCACGGCGCGCTCGCGGCGGTTGACCTCGCCCTCGCGCTTCGTGCGCGCGCGTGTCGGCGCCGCTGGCGCGGGCGGCGAGCAGAACTTGATGACGGTGTCGCCGATCGAGACGAGGTCGCCGTCCTTCAACTCCGCCTGCTGCACCTGGACGCCGTTCAGGAACGTGCCGGCGCCGCCGCCAAGGTGGACGAGGCGGAAGCTGCCCGCGACGTTCAAAACCTGGCATTCGCGGTCGCGTGCGACCTCCGACTGCACCCGCACGCCGCAATCGGGCGACTTGCCGATGAAGACGAACTGCTCGACGAGGTCGAAGCGCTTGTCCTTGCCGCCCTGCGAAACGATCAAGTGGGACATGGAAGTCTCCCGCGCGAGCCGTGCGAGCGCGAAGATCGAAGTTCTACAGAGGCCGGGCGCGGCGCGGAATCCGGTGTCAGCGCCCTTCGCCCACGTTTCCTGTGTATCCGGCCGCGCCGCCGAAGTTCTGGGTCCACAGCGCGCCGCTGCCGCCGGTCCCCATGATCTCGTAACCGTTGAACAGCAGGTTCCGGTGGTGCCCCGACGAATGGCACCAGCCTTGGTGCGCGCCCAGCGCGCCGGCCGCGCGCGCGACGTTCTCGCCGGCGCCGTCGCCGTCGTACCCTTCGAGCTTCATGCGATCCCAAGGCGCGCGCCGCTTCGGGTCGTCCTCGAAGTGGCCGAACTGCCCGCCGTTGTTGATCCAGATGGAGTGACCGCGCGCCGCACGGACGAGGCGGTCGTCGATGCGGAGCGCGGCACGCCCCATCATCAGGCGGTACTGGTTGGTGATCAGGACCTGCGAGATCTCGTCCTCGGTCGCAACGCCTTTGTGCGCGGCGTTCGAGAGCATCACTTCGACGTCACGGTCGAGTCTCGCTCGCTCGGCGCGGTCGCTCGCGATGTTGCGCAGGTTCGCCGCGGCTGCTCGCGGCAAGAGAGCGAGGCGCTCGAGGAGTGGATCGGACGGCGCGCCGTCCGGCGCGCCGCCGAACAGGACTTCGCCTTCCGCGTCGAGTCGACTCAGCGACACTCGGAGCGAGGTCGACAGCGCGATGCCGCCGCGCGGCGCGTCGCCGAACTCGTCGCCCCAGACCTCGCGCACCTTGGCGACGCGGTCGTCGACCTCCTGCTGAACCTTTGCGTACAGGTTCGCCTTCTCCGGCGGCACGTCCGGAGGCGCATACGGATAGAAGTACTTCACCTCGTCGAGGATCAGCTCGAACGCGAACGCGCGCCGCTTGTCGAGCTCCGCCTTGCGCTCCAAGAGTCGATCGACCTGCGCGAGCTCCGGCTGCTTCGCCAGCTTCGCGAGATGCTCGGCGCGGCGCTTCGTGAGGAGCGCCATCACTTCGTCGTGCGCCACCGGCGCGAGCGCGACGAGATCGTCGAGACCCTGCCGGTAGGACTTCTCGTCGTCGCGGTCGAGCAAGGTCGCCGCCTTCTCGATGGCGTCGGTGTGCTGCGATTGCTCGCGCTCGCGGAACGTGAGCCAGCGGTCGCCGACGCGGAAGAAGCCCCACTCGGGGATCTCCGGAAGATCGCGCAGGAACGCGACCGTCGAGTCGACGCCGCCCTTCAGCGCGGGGTCTTTCGCGGCGATCAGCACCGCCGCGTCGGCGACGGCGGTCATCCCGTCGACGAGCGCGAAGTTCGCGAGGTCGAGCTGGTCGTCCGCGGTCCACTTGCACTTCCGCGCGAGCGCGACGATGGAATCGCCGGCGATCTCGGCGAGCGGCACCGATTCCACCTCGCCGCCGCCCGTCGACATCATCAGCGCACCGTCGGAGGTCGCATTGCGCGCGGGGCCGGAGCGCTCGCCGGCCCGGTCGGAGAACGAGAGCCCGTCGAGAAGCTGCGGGTTGGCGCGCACCTGCTCGCCGAGATGGTCGAGGAAGCGCCGCGCGCGGGCCGAGCGCTCGACGCGCCGCGAGAGCGACGAGCGCGTGCCGGCGTCGAGATTCGCGTCGAGGACGCTCTCGAACGCGGTCGCGGCGCCGGCGAGATCGCCCGCGTGGAAGCGCGTGTCGCCGTCGGCGATCGCCGCGAGGACCCGCGGGTCGACCGCCGTGGCGGCGGGCTTGGCCGGCGACGACGTCGAGTTCGACGGACGGCGCGCGGTCGGTCGCTCCCCGTTGCGATCCGCGTTGGTGCGGCGCAGGACGGACGGCGCGCCGGGGAACTCGCCGTTCGGGAGGTCCTTGCCGACCGTGCCTTCGAGCTCCGTCAGTCGTCCTTCGAGGCGGGCGTAGCCGGCCGTCCCGCGGAAGCCCGTGAGCTCGAGCTCGTCGAGCAGCACGAGCGCGGCGAGCGAGCGCTTGCGGGCGATCAGCTCGTCGGCTCGCGCGAGGATGCGCGCGGCGTCGGCGTCGGCGCGCGCGTCGATGGCGGCGATCTCGGAGTCGCGGATCGAGCGGTCGACGTCGTTGTCGAGCTCGGTCAGGCCGCGCCATGCGGCGATCGCGCCGGAGTAGTTGCGCGCGGCCGCGAAACCATCGGTCAGCCTGCGGAGCGCGACGAGGTCGCGTCGGGCATGCGGCTCCGCGGACGGCGTCTCTGGTTTCGGAGGCACGAGCTCGCGTTGCAGGTCGACGATCTCCTCGCCGATCACCGGCACCGACGCGAATCGCTCGGCGAGCGCCTCGATGCGCCGCCGGGCGTCGTCGGGGACCGAGTCGCGCACCGACTTCACGATGTCGAGCCCCTCGCGGGCGTCGCGGGCGTTCTTTTCGGCGACGTCGAGACGCTCGAGCTCGACGATCACGGAGGGATCGTCGGGCGCCTCCTGCTTCAGCGCCGTGAGGACCTCGCGCGCGGCGCCGTAGCGACCCGCGCCGGCCCACACGGACGCAAGCGCGATGCGGTCCTTCGACCAGGTGTCCGCCCCGGCTCGCGGCAGGAACCTCGGCACGACGAACACGGCGGCAAGCGCGAGCACGACCAGCGCGCCGGTGAGCACCAGCTTGTGCGTCGAATGCGGCACTTGCACCCGCGCGCGCGCGGCGGCCCGGAGTCGTTCGACGGCTTCCGGGTCGAGCGGCGCCGCGGGGCGAGCAGCCGGCGCCGTCGCGACGCCGGCCGCAGGAGCCGGCGGGGCGGGCGGCTTCGCGGGCACGGCCTTCGGATCGCGAGCGAACTCCGCGACGAGGCTCGCGAGCCCGATCTTGTCGCCGGGCGCGAGACGCTTCTGGGCCACGTACTCACCGTTCACGCGGGTGCCGTGGTCGGTGTGGAGATCGACGAGCTTGAACGCGCCTGCTGCCGGCTCGATGCGGCAATGATGCGCCGCCACCTCGGGCCCGCTCACGACGACCGTGTTGTCGCCCGCGGAGCCGAACGTGACCACCTCGGACCCGAGGGTGATCTCGCGCCGCGTCCCGCGAGCGGCATCCGTGATCACGAGCCGGTACATCGCGCCTCCAGGTTCACGGTGTCGTGCACGGTGTCGTCCACGCTCCTCACGCGGCAGTGCGCGTCAGCGCGCCGCGGTGCGGACTTCCTCGCTCAAGTGCTCGACCTGTATCACCCGCTCGCCGCCGAGCAACGCGACGCAGCGGCGCATCTCGTTCTCGAGTTCGCGCACGTTCCCGGGCCAGCGATAGGCGCAGAGCGCCTGCTCGGCGGCGCCCGAGAGGAGCGGCGCCTCGCGCGCCATCTCCGCCGCGACCCGCTGCAAGAAGAAGCGCGACAGCGCAGGCACGTCATCGGCGCGGTCGCGCAGGGGCGGCATCTCGATCGTGACGCCGTTCAGCCGGTAGTAGAGGTCCTCGCGGAAGCGGCCTTGCGAGGCCAACTCGCGCAGGTTGCGGTTCGACGCTGACACGACGCGCACGTCGACGTGCACCGCCGTGTTGCCGCCAACCGGGCGGATCTCGCCGTCTTGCAACGCGCGGAGGAGCTTCTTCTGCATCCCGAGGCTCATGTCGCCGACCTCGTCGAGGAACAGCGTGCCCTTGTGCGCCGCCTCGAACAGGCCCTTGCGCTCGCGATCCGCGCCGGTGAACGCGCCGCGCGTGTATCCGACCAGCTCGCTCTCGAGCAGCGTCTCGGGGATCGCGGCGCAGTTCTCGGTCACGAA
>CAZOLL010000131.1:0-9647 GCA_964580365.1 uncultured Phycisphaeraceae bacterium | reverse complement strand
CTGGACGCTGCGCCAGCACGACGCGCGCGAGGTCACGGTTCTCGGCAACGACTACCGCACCGTCGCGACCAACGACCTGTTCCAGATGATCGGCAACGTCGGTCTCGTCTATCCGCCGAACCTCGGCGGCGGCGGCGGCGGCGGCGACGACGACGAGGACGAGAAGCGGGGCATCCGATTCGAGTGGCGTGGGTTCGCGGAAGAGGGTCTGCCGACCGCGTGCTCGTTCGGCGTCGGTCCCGGGCCCTTCGTGCTCGATCAGTCGATCTCTGCGTTCCGCCACGCGGTCTTCATGGCGGGCGACATCCGCGTGCTCGAGCGCGACATCCCCGGCGGCCGCCTCGCGGTCGCGATCGCGGGCGACGACTGGGGCTTCGAGGACCCGGAGTTCGCGGACCTCACCGCGCGCGTCGTGACCGCCGAGCGCGAGTTCTTCGGCGACTTCACCGACCCGTACTTCCTCGTGACGCTCGTCCCGCAGGGGCAGCGCCGCACCGAGCGCTCGCTCTCGCTCGGCGGCACCGGCCTCACCAACTCGTTCGCGCTGTTCGTGAATCCAGGGCTCGTGATCGACGAGGACAGCCGCGACCGCTCACAGGTGCTCCACCTCCTCGCTCACGAGTACTTCCACACGTGGAACGGAGGGAAGATCCGCCTCGAGCAGCCGGAGCAGCTCGGGTACTGGTTCTCCGAGGGCTTCACCGAGTTCTACACGCGGCGCATCCTGTTCCGTTCGGGGCTGTGGTCGCTCGACGAGTACCTGACGAACCTGAACTCGAACCTCGGTCGGCTGTGGGAGAGCCCCGCGAAGAACAGCCCGAACGAGCGCATCCGCGACGAATTCTGGAAGGACCGCGAGGTGGCCGACCTGCCGTACCGCCGCGGCGATCTCGTCGCCCTCGCGCTCGACCACGAGCTGCGCGCGCGGTCGGCCGGCGCGCGAGGACTCGACGAGTTCATGAAGACGCTTCTGTCGGCCGCGACGCTCGCGGGCGAGCGCGTGTCGTGCGACTCGCTCTTCCGTCGCATCGAGGAAGAGACCGACGCCGACTTCGCGGAGCTCTTGCGCCGCACGATCGTCGACGGCGCCGACGTGCCGCTGCGCGACGAAGTCGCGGCGCCGGTCCTCCGCATGGTGCCGAAGGAAGTGCGCCCGCTCGCACCCGGGTTCGACCTCACCGCGACGATCGAGCACAAGGAGGTGCGCGGCGTCGTCGACTCGTCGCCGGCGTGGCTCGCGGGCCTGCGCGACGGACAGAAGCTGCGCTCGCTCGACTTCGATCGCAACGATCCCGGGCGACCGCTCCGCATCTCGGTGGTCGACGACGGCGGCGTCGAGCGCCCGATCGAGTTCGACCCGCACGGGCCCGCGGCGACGGTCCCCGTCTTCGAGATCGCGGATCGCGACGAGACCCGCGCTCGAACCGTCCTCTGAGAGAACTCTGAACCCGGCGACGCATGAGCGCACGCGGCCGAGAGATCCTGGTGCCCCTTCTCGCCGCGGCGGCGCTCGCGGTCGGGACGTGGCTCGCGCGCACGTTGTTCGTCGCGGACGAACGCGTCGAAGACCAGCGCTGGGTGCGCGCGCGCGGCGACCAGTTCGTTGCGGAGATGAAGGACGAGATCACGGGCGCCGCCCGCGCGATTACGCGCGAGGCGAGGCAGTTGGCGCCGAGTTCTGTATGGACTCAGAACTGGTTCGAGGCCGCGGCCCACGCTTTCCTCGGTGACTTCCCGTCATTCGCAAACGTCGTGGTCCTCGAACAAGCGGGCGAAGTGTTGTGGCACGTCGAACGCACGGAGTCCGACGCGACCGTCCTCGACGCGCTGACCTCCTCGGCGTTCGTCGCCGATCGCGACTCGGCGAAGGGACAGCACCTGGTCCTCCTCTCGGGTCCGCACCACGAGACTGCGCCGGGCGCGCCGCTGTTCCTGGTCGCCGCGATCCCGACCGAGCTCAAGGGCGGAGGTTGGATCCTCGCCGGTTTCCGGATGAACGACCTGGTCGCCGACGTCCGCGCGTCGAGCACGATCCTGTCGGACCTGGAGATCGCAGTTCGCTCCGGCACGAAGGAGATCGCACGCACGCAATCGATCCCGGCCGATCGCGAAGTGGCGGCGCGCGCCGCAATCGAGTTCGACGCATTCGGCGCCCAGTTCTCCTGCGACGTGTGGGCGACATCGTTGCCGAAGACGCGGCGCGAGCGGCTCCTGCCGACGATCGTCGTCGCGCTCGGGCTCGGCGTCGCAGCCCTCGTCGGCCTCGCGCTCTACTCCGCGATGCGCGCGAGCAACCTCGCGCGGATCACCGCTCTCGCGAATGCGTCGCTGCGACAGAGCGAGCGGCGTTTCCGCGTGCTGGCGGAGCAGGCGCCGGTCGGGATCTTCCAGATCGACGCGTCCGGGCGCACGTTGCTCGTGAACGCGCGGTTCGCGTCGTTCGCGGGCATGGACGCCGCGCGCATCGTCGGCGGCCCGTGGTTCGTCGCGCTGCACCCGGAGGATCGCGAGCGCATCGCCGACGCGTGGAACGCCGCGCTCTCGACCGGCGCGCCGTTCGAAGCGGAACTGCGCTTCGTAGCCGGCGACGACGTGCACTGGTTGAAGGTGAACGCGGTCTCGCTCTCCGACGACTCGGGCCACGCGACCGGGATGATCGGCACCGCCGTCGACATCACGCAGCGCATGCGCGACGAACAGGCGCTGAAGGCGCTCGCGCTCGTCGACGAGCTGACCGGCCTGTACAACCGCCGCGGATTCCTGCTACTCGCGGAGCAGCAGTTGAAGGTCGCGCGCCGCGCGTCGCGCCCGTGCGTGCTCGTGTTCGCGGACCTCGACGGTCTGAAGCGAATCAACGACGACCGCGGCCACGCCGCGGGAGACCTCGCGCTCGGCGAGGCGGCGCGCCTGCTGAAAGCGACGTTTCGCGAGTCGGACATCGTCGGCCGCATCGGCGGCGACGAGTTCGCCGTGCTCGCCGTGAACGCGACGGAGGACGACGCCGAGAAGGCGCTCGCGCGCCTCGCGGACCAGATCGCGCGCAGGAATCGCGTGGATCGCAAGTCGTTCGCGCTCGGGATCAGCACCGGAACGATCGCCGTCGACCCGGCCGCGACGTCGCCGTTGCCGGAGCTGCTCGCCGCCGCCGACGCCGCGATGTACCGCGGCCGCGAAGGGCGTCGCGCGTGATCGAGCGCGCGCTCGCGATCGGGAAGGACGCGGCGCGCTACCCGCTGCGCGGCCGCGGACCCTGGGTGATCGGCTGGACCGTCGCGGTCGCGTGGGCTCTCGGCTCGATTCCCGTTTCGAACGTCCTGCTCTACATCGGAGCGATCGGCCTGTCGGTGGTCTGCGCGGCCTACTGGGTCGATTTCGCGTCCGACGTGACGGCGACCAGCGCGGAAGGCGAAGACGTCCCGCCGCGCTGGCCCGACGTGCGCGAGTACGAGTCGGTGCTGTGGTCCTCCGCTCGGACCACGGTGCTGATGCTCGCGTGCTTCGCGATCCCGACCTTCGTCCTGTTCGTCACGGACGGGATCGACGCCGCGATGGTCGTCTTGATCCTCTTCGGCATCGTGTACTTCCCCACCGCGTTCACCGAGGCCGCCGCCGGCAAGTCTTTGGTCACGCTCTTGCCCCACGTCGTGTTCCCGGCGATCGCGCGCGCCGGACGGCTCGCCGCGCTCACGTCCGCGGCGTTGCTCGTGTTCGCACTCGCGCTCGTCATCGCATGGTGGTGCGCCACGCGCGTCCCGTGGATCGGCCGGCCGCTCGGTGCGCTCGTCGCCGCGTTCACGGCGATGGCGACCGCCCGCGTCTTCGGCCTCGTTCGACGCGACCCGTCCGCCGCGAAAACACCGAAGGAGTCCCCGTGATCGACGTCTTGCTCGTGTCCCTCGCGGCCGCGTTCGCCCCGCCGGAGCCGACCTCCGCGGCTCTCGTCGAGAAGACCGACGCCGTCTTCAAGGAGTGGAACCGCACCGACTCACCGGGCTGCGCAGTCGCCGTCTACCGCGACGGCCAGATCGTGTTCGCGAAGGGCTACGGCATGGCGAGCCTCGAGCTCGCCGCGCCGATCACCTCGCGGACGACGTTCGACATCGGCTCGACTTCGAAGCAGTTCACCGCAGCGTGCATCGTCCTGCTCGCGCAGGACAAGAAGCTCGCGCTCGAGGACGACATCCGGAAGCACCTGCCGGAGATGCCGGAGTACGAAGCGCCGATCACGATCCTGCACCTGCTGAACCACACTTCCGGCCTGCGCGACTACATCGAGTTGATGACCCTCGCCGGATGGCGCGAGCAGGACCGCACGAACTCGCCCGAGGCGCTCGCGATCATCGCCCGCCAGCGCGACCTCAACTTCCGGCCGGGCTCTCGCCACCTCTACAGCAACACCGGGTACTTCCTCCTCGCTCAGATCGTGGAGCGCGTCTCCGGCAAGAGCATGCGCGAGTTCGCGCGCGAGCGGATCTTCGCGCCGCTCGGCATGACGCACACCGACATCCTCGACGACTGCACTCGCCTCGTACCCGGCAAGGCGTCGTCCTACGAACCCGGCGGCATGTTCGGGTCGACGGAGCCGTTCGTCGTGCATTCGTCCAACTGGGAGCAGACCGGCGACGGAGGCGTGCAGACGACGGTCGAGGATCTCCTCCTGTGGGACGAGAACTTCTACACGGGCAAGGTGGGCGGCGCGGCGCTCCGCGAGACGCTGACGACGCGCGGCGTGCTGAACGACGGCACGAAGCTCGGCTACGGCGCCGGGCTCTTCCTCGGCGAGCACCGCGGCCTCGACATCGTGAGTCACGGCGGCGCGTGGGCCGGGTTCCGCGCCGAACTGGTGCGCGTGCCGAAGGAACACCTGTCGGTCGCGTGCCTGTGCAACCTCGGGTCGATGGGCTCGAGCGCGCTCGCGCTCGCGGTCGTCGACGTGTGGCTGGCCGACCGACTCGCGCCCGAGCCGACGCCGGCGCCGCAGCGGGTCGACGTCGGCGCGGACGTCCTCGCGGGCCTCGCGGGAAGTTACGTCGAGAACGACCTCGTCATCCGCGTGCAGTTCGCGAACGGCGCGCTGTCCCTCTCGGGCCGGAACGTCACGCCCGGCGAATTGGTGCCGATCGGTGCGAACCGTTTCCATCGCACGAACGCTCCGCGCCCCGGAGTCGTCGTGTTCGAGAAGGATCGGATGCGATTCGAGTACGACGACGGACAGGTCCGCCGGTTCGACCGCATCGAGCCGTGGACGCCCGACGCGACCGAGCTCGCGCGCTACGCCGGCGTGTACTCGAGCGAGGAGATCGGCGCTTCGCTCGAGCTCGCGGTGGTCGACGGCACGCTGACGGTCGTCAACCACCGCACGCTCGCGGATCTTCGGCTCGAGCCGTTCACCCGCGATTGCTTTCTGAGCGACCTCGGCACGGTGCACTTTTTCACCGCCGAGATGGCGGTGAACGGCTTCTGGATCGACGGAGGCCGCGCGAGCGGGATGCGCTACTCGAAGAAGTGATCGCGCGCGCTCGTCGGCTCAGCCGCGCGGGCCGGCGAAGTCGTCCCCGGGTTGCGATGGAGCGGACGCGTTCGCCGCCGCGCCCGCACGGCGGCGATCGCGGAACCGCATGAAGCGGCGTCGCCGTCCCTCGTCGTTCGACGACGGCTTGAGCACGACGAAGAACATCGCAGCGATCATCGCCACGAGTGCGCCGGGCGCGTCGGTGGCGAAGATCCGTGGCAGTCGGCCGCCCGCGACTGCGACGCCAGACTCGACGTCGGATCACGACCATCGCGCCCTCCTACATGAACCGCTTGATGATCTGCGCGGTCTCCGGCAACAGCACCGAGTCGCCGGCCTTCATCTCGCTCATCTTCTTCGGCGCCGGCACGCGCTCGGGCGGCGGCAGCCGGTAGATGAAGACGTTCAACCCGCGCGTCGCGGACTTCTTGTCGACCAGCGCGAGGCCGATCTGGTTGTCGCCGACCTGCGTGTTGCTGGTGACGACTCCGATGAACGCGCCGTTCGCGTCCACGACCGGGTTGCCGGCGCGGACGAGGCGCTTGCCCTTGCCGGTGACCTGGAAGCGGACGACTTCGCGCGTGCGCGAGAGGTCGTGCTTCAACATCGCGGCGCGGCCGACGAAGAACGGTTTGTGGAGCTTCACCGAACCGCCGTAGCCGGCCTCGAGCGGCGTGATGTCGTGCTCGCCGGCGAGCTCGTGGCCCCACAGCGGGAATCCGGCCTCGGTGCGCGTCGAGTCGCGCGCGCCGAGCCCGCACGGAGTCGCGCCGTGCGGCGCGCCTCTCTCGAGCAGGAGCTTCCACAACTGCACGAGATGGTCGGGGTGGACGAGGATCTCGAAGCCGGTCTTCTCGCCGGTGTATCCGGTGGTCGCGACGATCGCGTCGATGCCGTCGATCGAGCCTTCGACGAACTCGAAGCGCTTCCGGCGGCGCAGGCGATGGATGAGATCCGGGTTCTTCGCGGCGGCGCCCAACACGTCGAACGAGCGCGGGCCCTGCAGCGCGAGGTCGACGCGCATCTCCTTGCCGGCCGACCTCTCCTTCAGGTCGATGATCTCCACCGGGCCGTCGGCCTTGATCCACTTGCGGTCGCGGTCGAGGAAGAACTCGCCGGTCGCGGCGGCGCGGATCCACGCGATGTCCTTCTCGGCGTTCGACGCGTTGACGACCACGAGGATGCGGTCCCACGCGCGGCGGTAGACCAGGATGTCGTCGATGCACTTGCCGTCGGGGTCGAGCAGGTAGGAGTACTGCGCCTCGCCGTCGCGCAGCCAGCCGACGTAGTTCGACGTGATCGCGTCGAGGAAGCGCTGCGCGTGCGGCCCGCGCACCTCGAGCACGCCCATGTGCGACACGTCGAACAGCCCGGCCTTCGTGCGCACCGCGGCGTGCTCGTCGAGGATCGAGCCGTAGCGGACCGGCATGTTCCAGCCGCCGAACGGCACCATGAACTCCTTGTTGCCGAGCTTCACGTGCTCGTCGAACAGCGGCGTCTTGCGCAGCGGAAGGTCGCGCGCGGCGTCCGCGTATTCCTTCCGCGCGACCGCCGGCGACGGCACGCGCTCGTGGCCGACGAACCAGACCTTCTCGCGCGCGAAGAGATCGGGACGCTTCGCGAACATCTGCGCGACGTCGGCCCGCTCGCCGCCGTCGCAGGCCGGGAGGTTCGCGCGCTTGCGCCAGCCTTCGAGCATCTCGACGCCGGCGGCCGCGCACTTGCCGGCGAGCTCGGACTTGATCGTCGCGACGAAGTCGAGCGGCACGACCAGGAAGCACGCGTCCTTGGCGTCGTTGATCGCACCCGCGAAGTTCTTGCTGAGCGATGCGCCGATCTTCTGCGCGTCGGGCCCGAACAGGCCGAACACGGTCACGGTCTGCGCAGGCGCCTCGCGCGGCGGCATGCCGAGCGTCGTCGACTCGAGCGTCGAATCGCCGACGCGGCCGGCGTGCGGCTCTTGCGTCGTGAGGTCCTCGACCATCAACGGGCCTTCGACCTTCCGGAACACGTCGGCGTCGTCGAAGAGGACGTACCCGTCGGACAGCGCGCGGAACCAGCGGCGCACGCGCGCGTGGTTCGCAGCGTTCGTGATCACGCGGTAGCGCTTCGAGCCGTCGCGCCAGTGCGGCGCGCGCGCGACGAGCACGTCGTCGATCAACTTGCCGGCCCGATCGAACAGCGCGGTGCGGATGGCATCGCCGGGCTTCAAGACCGACGGGTCGGCGGTGCCGGCGCTCGCGAGGAAGTAGTGCGCGCGCTCGGACTCGATCTCGAGCACGCCGCAGCCCGTGTTCTCGACGAGCGCCGCGCCGGTGGCGGGAGGATCCTTCGCAGCGGTCGGAGCGGCGGACGTCGCGCGGCGACCTGCGACCGCGGCGGCCGCGTCGTAGTGCGGGTAGCCCGACACCGGGCCGCTCGGCGGACCGAGCCGGCTCTCGACGAGCGCGTCGACGCCGTCGCGGACGGAATCGAGGACGTCGAGGTCGACCTTGCCGCGCCCGACGTGCACCGCTCCTTCGAGGTAGCGGAACGGTCGCGCGTCCTTCAGCAGCGTCGTGATCAGCTCGGCGAGGCGGTCCATGTCGCGCTCGTCGTAGCCGAGCTGGCTCATCCACACGGTGCCGAGTCGGATCGCCGACGGATGCACCGCGCTGCGGTCGCCGCGCACGGTGTTCTTGTTGACGACGACGCCCGCGAGGTCGAGCAGGCGGCCCGCGATCTCGCCGGTGAGGCGCATGCCTTCGAGCCCCTTGTGTCCGGGCAGCGAGTTGAGGTCGACGAGGCAGAGGTGCGACTCGGTGCCGCCGTAGGCGATCTTCACGCCGCGCTTCTCGATGCCGGCGGCGAGCGCCTTCGAGTTCGCGACGACGTTCCGCATCAGGTGGCGGAACGTCTCGGTGCCCGCGAGCGTGAACGCGACCGCCTTCGCGGCGATGTTGCCCTGGTGCGGGCCGCCTTGTTCGCCGGGGAACACGGCGGTGTTGATCTTCGCGGCGATCTCGCGGTCGGTCGTGAGGATGCACGCGCCGCGCGGACCGCAGAGCGACTTGTGCGTCGTGAACGAGACGACGTGCGCGTGGCCGATCGGGTTCGGGTACACGCGGCCGGCGATGAGCCCCGCGTAGTGCGCGACGTCGGCGAGCAGGTAGCAGCCGCCGGGGACGGAGTCGGCGATCTCGCGCAGCACGTCCCACTTGATCTTCCACGGGTACGCCGACGCGCCGCCGATCAACATGCGCGGCGAGTGCTCCTGGCAGAGCTTCTTCACGAGGTCGTAGTCGATCTCGCCGGTCTTCGGCGACACGCCGTACGACACGATCTTGTGGTTCTTGCCGGAGCGGTTGGCGGGAGAGCCGTGCGTGAGGTGGCCGCCCTCGACGAGCGACATGCCGACGACCGTCGAGCCGGGCGGCACGAGCGCCATGTACACCGCGTTGTTCGCGGCGGCGCCGGAGAGCGGCTGCACGTTCGCGAAGATGTCGTCGGCCTTGACCGCGTCGGTCGCGAACAGCTCGGCGATGCGCTTCTGCGCGATCGACTCGACGAAGTCCGCATACTCGCAGCCGCGGTAGTAGCGGAGGTCGGAGTAGCGCCGGAAGTAGGCGAGGTGCGTCGTGAGGTCGGCCCAGTGGCGGTTCTCGGGCTCGGTGAGGCGCCAGCTCGGGTAACCCTCCGTGTAGAGGTTGTTGAACGAGGTGGCGAGCACCTCGCGCACCGGCGCCGGGCACACCGACTCGGACGCGATGAGGATCAGCTTCCGGAGCTGGCGTTCTTCCTCGAGCTCGGCGAGGCGCCAGATCGTCGGGTCGACGCTCTTCGCGTCGGCGCGGAACAGGAAGTCGGGCGCGCCGGTCTGCGCCAGCGCCGGCGCCGCGCTCGCCGCGGAGTGCAAGGGCCGCGCGTGCGTCTTCGATTCGGTCGGGTTCACGAAGGGGCCTCCGGGGTGTCGAGCTTATCAGTCGTGCGACGCTACCGGCACCGGGGCGCCGTCAGCCGATCGACGCGACGAAGATCCAGCGCGCGACGCTGAAGTAGAGGACGAGGCCGCTGACGTCGACGAGCGTGGCGACGAGCGGGGCCGACGCGCTCGCGGGGTCGAGACGCAGGCGTCGCAGGATGAAGGGAAGCATCG
>CAZOLL010000130.1:0-9662 GCA_964580365.1 uncultured Phycisphaeraceae bacterium | reverse complement strand
ATCCATCGATCGGCGGCGATTCGACTCATGTTCGAAACCGCGTCGGTCGGTGCGCCCCGTTCGCGTCCTCCAGCAAAACCACGCTGGAGTCCCCGACCATGTCGCTCGCATTCCTGCTGTTCGCCGCGCTCGCGGCCCCTCCTTCGACCGCGGCCGCGAACTCGCCGGCGGCGGACCTCGCCCCGGCGCCACCGTCCGTCCTGTTCGACGACGGCGAAGACGGCGCGATCTGGGCGCTCGGAACGAACTACAAGATGCACTTCGATGCCCACGGCGCCACCTACTTCCCGCTGTTCGGTGAGCGCGCGACGCGCCACACGCCGCTGTCGTTCGACGTCGCCGCACCGATCACGGCGCCGATCGCGCGCGACGGGAACCGCGTGTCGATCGTGCGCGGCGGGCTCGTCGAGGTGTACGACCTCGCGCCCGATCACGTGGAGCAGAGCTTCGTGCTGGCCGCGCGACCGATGGGCGGCGACTTCTCGCTGCGCCTGAACATCGCGACGGATCTGCCGGTCGCACGCGGCGCCGGCGGCCTGCGCTTCGACGCCGGCGACCTCGGCCGGGTCGAGTACGGCGACGCGACGATCGTCGACGCAACCGGCCGTTCGATCTCTCAGCGCTCCGAATGGGACGGCGGCGGCGTGCGCTTCACGCTGCCGAAGTCGTTCCTTTCGACCGCCCGCTTTCCGGTCGTGATCGACCCGCTGCTCACGACGTTCAACGTCGATGCATCGGCCTTGGCCTGCACTGCGCCGTCAGTGGCGTTCGAGGCGGAGTTCGACATGTTCCTCGTGGTGTTCGAGCGCGCCGCCAACGCCGTCGACCGCGACATCATCTCGCGTCGCTACGCGGCGAACGCGGTGTTCCAGGACGAAGTCGCCATCGACATCACGACGAAGGACACGCGCGAGCCCAGCGTGGCCGCGTCGTTCGGCCGGTTCTTCACGGTCTGGACCGACCGGAACAACCCCGGCACCGGCGACGACATCCGCGGCCGCGGGCGCGATCCGTCCAACACGACGCAAAACGCCGCCTACGACGTCGCGGCGACCAACGTCGACGAGCACGCGCCCGACATCGGCGGCACCAACGCCGGCGGCACGAACGCGTTCCTTGTCGTGTGGCAGCTCGACAATCTCGGCAACTCCGACATCGCCGGCCGCACCTGCAGCTCGTCCGCCGTGGGCAGCGCGATCACGAACTACACCGCGGCGAAGACGACGACGCTCGAGGTCGCGCCGCACGTGTCCCCCGCCGTCGGAACGAGCTCCGATCCGTGGTTCGTCGTGTGGTCGAGCGGTCCGAACGCGGCGGGCACCGGCGACATCGACTTCCTCGCGGTGAACTCGTCCGGCGCGGCGCTCGGCGCGATCACGTCGGCGTCCGGCATCACGACGGAGGACGACCGCGCGCCCGACATCGCCGGGAACGAGGCCGGAATCGCGGGCGGACCGCCCGGCCCGCGCGACTTCGTCGTCGTGTGGGAGCGGATCTCCGCGAGCGGCGATTCGAACATCTTCGGCCGCGGCATCCGGCAGAGCGGCGGCGTCATCTCGCTGCTCGGCCCGGCGATCGACCTCTCCGCGGGCGAGCTGGTCAACTCGACGGCCGCCGACCAGCACGATCCGGCCGTCGACTTCGACGGCGTGCGCTACATCTACTCCTACATCGAGAACGACGACGTCTTCGCGTGCGCGTGCCACGTCGACTCCAACGCGTTGTTCTTCGAGAAGCACGTCGCGATGACGGCGACGGCAACCGTCGAGAAGGACGCAAACCTCGCGGCCGGCCGGTTCGCTGCCGCGGGCAACCACCTCATCGCGTGGCAGACCGTGTCGTCGCCGACGAACATCGACGCCGCGATCTACTCGAGTCGCGGCCCGGGCGGCATCACCGTGATCGACAACGGGTGCGGCGGCGGCGGATTCGAACCGCTGTTCATCGCGCTCGGACCGGGCGACACGCTCGGCCCGTCGCAGGCGGTCGTCGGCCAGCAGCTCGTCTTCGGCGTGCTCGCCACCCACGCCCCGATCCTTGTGATCGGGCCGGCCGCCAACATCCCGCTCTGCCCCAACCAGGGCGGCTGCACGCTGCGTGCCAGCCCGCAGATCCTCCTGCCGTTCACGCCGAGCTTCCCGTTCATCGGCTTGCCCGTGCCGAGCGACCCGGCTTTGATCGGATTCGCGGTCTCGATGCAGCTCATCGACGTCCTCCCCGCGGCGTCGGCCGGGCCGAAGTGCGGACCGCCGAAGTACAACGGCGAGTTCCGTACCAGCGACACGATGTCGATCGTCTTCCAATGAGCCCGTGAGGCTGGAAACGGGCGAGGGGTGGCGTAGGCTCTTCGCCCGTTCCCGTCTTCCACTGCGGCGTTCGCCGCCTCACTCGGGGTATCGACCCATGAAGATCCTGCGCTTCCTTTCGATCCTGATGATCGCCGGCCTCACGTTCGGTTGCAGCAAGAGCGACGAGGACAAGGCGAAGGACAAGATCGACAACGCCGCCGACAAGGCGAAGGGCGCCGTCGACGGCGCCGCCGACAAGGCGAAGGACCTCCTCAACAAGTGAGGACGAACACCGGCGCCGCGCGCGAAAGCCGCGGCGCCGGTTTCGTTGCATCATGAACCGATCGCTCGCTGCCCTCGCGTTCTGCCTCGCCGCCGCGCCGCTCCTCGCGCAGGAGGAAGTCCACCAAGGTCTGTCGACGCGCTTCGCGCGCGCGATCGACACCGACCAGTACCCGCGGCCGCACCTCGTGCGGCCGGAATGGAAGTGTCTCAACGGGACGTGGCAGTGGCAGCCCGCGAACGAAGGCGACGCGCCGCCGATCGGCCGCAGCCTCTCCGAGCGCGTGCGCGTGCCGTTCCCGCTCGAGTCGCAGCTCTCCGGCATCGGCCGGCGCGTCGAGCGCTCGTGGTACCGCACGACGTTCGAGGCGGCGCGCGATCGCGACGGGCGCACGCTCCTGCACTTCGACGCCGTCGATTGGGAAGCGACCGTGTGGGTGAACGGCGCGCAAGCCGGCACGCACCGCGGCGGCTACGACCCGTTCACGCTCGACGTCACCGACCGGCTGAACGCGGACGGGACGAACGAACTGATCGTCGGCGTGTTCGACCCGAGCGACGGCGGCGAGCAGCCGCGCGGCAAGCAGGTGAAGAAGCCGGAGAGCATCTGGTACACGCCGACCACCGGCATCTGGCAGACGGTGTGGCTCGAGCGCGTGCCCGCGACGTTCGTCACGGACGTCCGCGTCGAGACCGATGCGCATGCGAAGAGTGCCGCGATCGTCTCCGTCTCCGCACCGCGCGAGAGCCTCGAGGTCGAGCTGACGGTTTCCGATCGCGCGGGAGACTCCGTGATCGCGCGCGGCCCCGCCGGCCGCCCGATCGCGCTCCCGATCGAGCATCCGAAGCTCTGGTCCCCGGACTCGCCGTTCCTCTACTCGCTCGCGATCCGGCTGCTCGAGAACGGCCGCGTGCTCGACCGCGCCGACTCCTACTGCGCCGTGCGCTGGTTCGAGATGAAGCCCGACACGCAGGGCGTGAACCGCATCTTCCTGAACGGCGCGCCGATCTTCCTGAACGGCCCGCTCGACCAGGGCTTCTGGCCCGACGGCCTCTACACCGCGCCGTCCGACGCGGCGCTCGAGTTCGACGTCGCGATCACGAAGAAGCTCGGCTTCAACATGACGCGCAAGCACGTGAAGGTGGAGCCGGAGTGCTGGTACTGGCACTGCGACCGCATCGGCCTCGTCGTGATCCAGGACATGCCGAGCGGCGACAACGAGAGCGCGGCCGGCAAGGCGAACTTCCAGGACGAGCTCTTGCACATGATCGACGCGCGGCGCTCGCACCCGTCGATCGGCATGTGGGTCGTGTTCAACGAAGGCTGGGGTCAGTTCGACACCGAGCGCCTCACCGACCTCGTGAAGCGCTACGACCCGACTCGGCTCGTCAACAACGCGACGGGCTGGACCGACAAGAACTGCGGCGACGTCATCGACATCCACAACTATCCGGACCCGGCGTGCCCGCCGAAGGAGCCACACCGCGCCGCAATGCTCGGCGAGTTCGGCGGCCTCGGCCTCGCGGTCGACGGCCACCTGTGGAAGCCCGACCACTGGGGCTACGCCGCGATGGCGGACAGAGAGCACCTCACGTCGCGCTACGAAGGCATGCTGAAGCGCGTGTACGAGATGAACGCGAAGGACGGCCTCGCCGCGGTCGTGTACACGCAGATCACCGACGTCGAGATCGAGACGAACGGACTGCTCACGTATGACCGCGAGGTGATCAAGCCCGACATCGAGCGCGTCGCGGCGGCGAATCGCGGCGACTTCAGCAAGATGCCGCCGCCGCCGGTCGTGCGCGTCGTCGTGCCGACGTCGGAGACTTCGAGACAGTCGTGGCGGTTCACGCTCGTCGCGCCGCCGGATGCATGGTCGACGCCGGGCTTCGACGACTCGGGCTGGAGCGCCGGCAACGGCGGCTTCGGCACCGAGGAGACGCCGGGCGCGGTGGTCGGCACGAAGTGGACGACGAGCGACGTGTGGATCCGCCGGCGCTTCGAGTTCGACGGCCGGTCGCTCGCGTCGCCGCGCCTGCGCGTGCACCACGACGAGGACTGCGAAGTGTTCGTGAACGGCGTACGCGTGCTCGCGCTCGGCGGGTACACGCAGCGCTACGACGACTTCGCGCCGGCCGGAGATCTGCGCGGCGCGCTGAAGCGCGGCGAGAACGTGATCGCCGTGCACTGTCGGCAGACGCGCGGCGGCCAGGTGATCGACGCCGGCATCGTCGACTACGAGTCGCCGAAGCGCTGACCGCCCGAGCGGATCATTCGAGCCCGCGCACCGCGGCCTCGAGTTCGCCCGCGATCTTCTCCCATCCCGCGCGGTCGTTCGCGACGTCCGCGAACGCGCGTGGCTCGCCGATCACCACGCGCACGCGCGCGAACCGCGGCCGCTTCGCGCCGGGCGGCCACGCCGCGTGCGCGCCGACGATGCGGCACGGAACGACGGGCACCGGCGTGGCGGCCACGAGCATCCCGATCCCCGGCTTGAACGGCGCCATCTCTCCGGTGCGGCTGCGCGTCCCCTCGGGGAACAGGATCAGCGCATCGCTCCCGCTCGCGAGCCGCGCCCGCAGCTCGTCGAGTGCGTGACGTCCGACCGACTTGCGCCACATGGGCAGCGCGTTGAGCACGAACGCCGAGAGCGCCGCGGTCGCCTTCGTCTCGAAGAACACGTCGCCCGCCGCGACCGGGAACAGGCGCCGCCGGTGGCGGAACGGCAACGCGGCGCCGAGCGCGAACACGTCGACGTGGCTGGAGTGGTTCGCAATCAGCACGAACGGCGTCGACTTCGGTAGCCGCGCGCGTCCGACGACGGACAGCCGATGCATGACGAACAGCCACGCGCGGACGAGCGCCCAGAAGATCGCGTGCAGCAGGCTGTCGACCAGCCCGACCTCGCGCTTCATCGAGCGCGCGCGCTCGGCGAGCGGCAGGCCGAGGTCCTTCGCCGGCTCCAAGTGGAACGGGCGGAACGGTTCGTTCTCGCGCGGCGGCTCGCTCACGTCCGAATCGCGTCGTGGTAGCGGAGGAAGTGAAAAGCGGCCGGCAGCACCAGGACCAGGCTGTCGAAGCGGTCGAGCAGGCCGCCGTGCCCCGGCAGCGTGACGTCGAAGTCCTTGATGCCGACGTCGCGCTTCACCGACGACAACATCAGGTCGCCGAGCCCGCCGCCGATCGCGGCGAGCGCGCCGAGCACGAGCAGGCTCGAGAGCCGGTCGACCGGCGTTCCGCCGAACACGAAGTGCATCAGCATCGCGGTGAGCAGCGTCGTGATCACGAAGGCCCCCACCGCGCCGGCCACCGTCTTGCCGGGGCTCGTGTTCGGGACGAGCTTTCTCTTCCCGAGCGGCTTGCCGACCAGGTACCCGGCGATGTCGTTCAGCTCGACGCAGACGAACAACGCGATCAGCGCCGGCCGCCCCAGCGGGTCGTTCGCGAAGAAGCCGACGTGGCCGAAGCCGTAGCCGAAGTAGAGCCAGCCGAAGATCCCGAGCGCGACGCGCTGCACGTACCCCTTCGGCTCGTCCTTCAGGATCTCGAGCGCCGCGAGCCCGCACGCGAGCAACGGCGCGAGCGCCATGAACATCCCGTACCAGCGGTCGAACGCCGTCCACGCGGTCAACAGCGTGCCCGCGACGACGACGGCGCTGACCGAACGCTCGCGGAAGAGGCCCGTGGCGCGGGCGTACTCGCGGAAGCAGAGCAGTGCGAGCGCGGCCGCGGCCAGGATCGTCGCGACGCGGCCGAGCAAGACGGGGCCGAACATCAGCGGCACCAGCACGCACCACGTCTTCCAGCGCGCCCGCAGTTCGGCATCGAGCTTCTCGCTCGACTTCCCCGATCGCTTCAGGCGCTCGATCAGAAACGGCGCGGCAGCGAGCGCCGCCACCGCGAACAGGACGAGCACGATGGTGACCGGATGCGAGAACGCGTCGCTCACGGCGTGCTCCGGAGCGCGTGCGCGATGCGGGCGATCCGCCGCGCGGCCGTCAGCGCACCGAGCACGACGACGACCCACAACGCGAGACCGACCCAGGAGACCGCGCCCGAGAGCGGCAGCGAAACGCGGAAGTTCGGCATCACCGCTGCGAGCAGGGCCGCCGCGGTCATCGTCGCCATGCGGTGCGACTTCGCCATCGGCCCGCAGAAGTCGTTCTTCGCGCCGGCCCCTTTCCCCGCCGCGCGCACGTACGCGACGAACAACGCGACGCACGCCGCGACGAACCCGAGAGCGACGTTCGAACCCGCCGCGTAGCCCGCGCCGATCAGGATCACGGCGTCCGAGACGCGGTCGGGGATCTCGTTCCACAGCTCGCCGACCTTCGACTGCACGCCGCGCGCGACCGCGACCATGCCGTCGAGCAGGTTGCACAAGAGACGGATCTGCACCATCGACGCCGCGAGCAAGAGGAGCGCGCGCGACGCGAGCGAATCGCCGCCCACCGCCGCGAACGCCGACCCGGCCGCAATGCCGGCGATCATCCCGAAGAACGAGATCGCGTTCGGCGACGCGCCGGCGGCGGCGAGCCGCGCCGACATCCGCTGGAACACCGGCAGGTCGCGGCTCGCGATCGGCCGGCGGTCGAGATCGGGTGACTCGGGCATTCTCCTCTCCCAGACCTCACGTCCGGCGAACGCCGATCGCCGGGCGCACGACCGTGACTGTAAGCTCCGCCGCGCCGTTCCGTCCCAGATCCGCACGCCGCCGCGCGCGCGAACGGCCGAAAGGTCTTCCATGCGCAGGTTCGCAGTCGCCGCCACGCTCTCCGCTCTCGCCGCCGGCGCGTGCGCGGGCCAGTTCTTCGACGGCGGCGGCGCAGACATGAGCCTGCTGGGCAAGTCGCGCGCGTTCGAGTTCGAGGAGGTCGCGCGCGCGAAAGCGATCCCCGCCGGCGCGAAGCGGCTCGAGCTCTGGCTGCCGGTGCCGCGCGAGGAATCGTTCCAGTCGGTGACCGCCGGCGTGCACGTCGTGCCGGTCGAGCCCGAGATCGTCGCGGACCCGGCGACCGGCAATCGGTTCGCGCACTTCGTCCTCGAGGGCGAGCGCCTCGCGCCGTTCGAGGCGCGGATGCGCTGGCGCGTCGTTCGCCGCGAGCGCGTCACCGACGACTTGGGCTCGATCTCGACCGACGCTCCGAGCCCGCGCGATCTCGCGCCCGACCGCTTGGTCGCGATCGACGGCGAGGTCGCCGAACGCGCGCGGACCGCTGTCGGCGACGCGAGCGACCCGGTCGAGAAGGGCCGTCGCATCTATCGCGACGTCCTTCAGCGCATGCGCTACTCGAGAGACGGCGTGGGCTGGGGGAACGGCGACGTGAAGTGGGCGTGCCGCGAGGGGTACGGCAACTGCTCCGACTTCCACGCGTTGTTCATCGGCATGGCGCGCTCGCAGGGACTGCCCGCGCGCTTCACGATGGGCTTCCCGCTGCCTCCGGAGCACGGCACCGCGAAGATCGCGGGATATCACTGCTGGGCCGAGTTCTTCGCGCCGGGCGTCGGATGGATCCCGATCGACGCGTCGGAAGCCGACAAGCACCCGGAGCTCGCGGACTACTACTTCGGCTCGCTCACCGCCGATCGTGTCGAGTTCACGCGCGGCCGCGACCTGAAGCTCGCGCCGCCGCAGAGCGGGCCGGACCTGAACTTCTGCATTTACCCGTACGCCGAGATCGACCGCGCCCCCTTCGCCGGCGTCGAGCGCGAGTTCGTCGTGACGGACGCGGGTTCCGGCTGAGCCGCGTGCGCGTGAAGAAAGGGACCAAGTTCGCGTTGTTCGTCGCCGGCGCCGTCGTGCTCGGCGTCGCCCTGCTCGAGACGTGGGAGCGCGTCGACTACGACCGCGAGCGCTGGCGCGCGGACTTCGCGCAGTTCGAGGCGCACGTCGGCAGCGTCTACGCGAACCTCGAGTGGGCCGCGCAGCGCAGGAACATCGATCTCATGAAGCTGCACTCCGACACGCTCGCGGCGCTCGATGCATCGCATTCCTCCGCCGCGGCGACGGAGGTGATCGAGCAGTTCGTCGAGACGTTCGGCGACCCGCACTTCCGCGTCGAGCGACCGACGGGCGAGATCCGCTCGTGGTTCATCCGCACGTTCCACTCGCGTCCGCAGGGAGAGTTCCAGGCGCCGCCGGCGCCGACCGAAGGCGCCATGGACGTGCTCGGCTACCGGGACGGCGGGCTCCTGTTCCGCATCCCGTTCGATGCGACGGGCCGATTCGAGCGCGTGCCGGGCACGTCGCCGTTCCCGTCGGGGGTGCTCACGCTCCAGAGCGGGAAGCGCGTCGGCATCCTGCGCATCGCCGACTTCCGCCCGACGCGGTACCGCTGGATCGCGGAACGTCTGTGGCCCGACTTCTGGAACTCGCGCACGGCGGCGTGGCGCGAAGAGGACGAGTTCGAGTTCCAAGCGCTCGTCTCGAACGCACTGCTCGCGAGCCTCGCGGAGCGCGTTGAGCAGCTCGCGATGAAGCGGATCGACGCACTGGTCGTCGACGTCACGCAGAACGGCGGCGGCACCGAGTGGGCGAACGAGGCCGCGCGCGTGTTCACGCCCAAGCTCCTCGCACCGCCGCAGGTCGCGTTCATCCGGCACCCGCACTGGAGCGAGCAGTTCGAAGAACAGGAGAAGGACCTCGCGACCGCGCTCGCGCGCACCGATCTGCGCGCGTCTACGCGCGAGTTTTTCGAACGCGAACGCGCGCGCGTCACGACCTGCCTCGACGAGTCGCGGAGAACGGTGGACCGCAGCCGGATCTGGACGGAGCCCGGCGCGGCGAAGGACGACCTTCTGTACGCGGGCCCCGCGAGCCGCGCGCCCGCGTGGCCCGACGACATCCGCGACGAGCTCGGCGACCGCCGATTGAAGTCGCGCTCGGGCGTGTGGAGCGGCCGGTTGTTCGTGCTCGTCGACGGCGGGTCCGCGTCGGCGACGGAAGCGTTCACCGCGATGCTGCAGGACAACGAAGCCGCGACGATCGTCGGCGCAAAGACCTACGGCGCCGGCCAGGGGTACACGAACGGCGGCATCCCCTGCGTGCTGAAGAACTCGGGCCTCACGATCCGCATGCCCGACTCGGCCCG
>CAZOLL010000129.1:0-9669 GCA_964580365.1 uncultured Phycisphaeraceae bacterium | reverse complement strand
AGCGCGAGCGCGCCGAGCAGCGTCATCGTGCCGGCGACCAGCCACGCCAGCAGGAGCCAGCCGGGAGCACCGGTGATGCGCCCGATGTTCGCCGAGACGATGAAGATGCCCGAGCCGATCATCGACCCGGTGACGAGCATCACCGCGTCGGTGAGCCCGAGCGCTTTCTTGAACGAGCGCGGCGCGTCGGCCGCGCGCGGCGCGTTCACGGCCCGAAGCCGGCGGGCGGCTTCGCCTCTTCCTGCGGGTTCGGAACGGTGAGGACCTTGTAGAAGCACCAGCCGGTGAGGCCCCACACGAAGACGATCGAGACGAGCAGGAACGCCCAGCCGCCAGCAGTCGGCGCGCGCGCCGCGGCTTCGGCCTGGAGAAGGAACGCGCTCATCACGCACCTCCCTTCGCGCCGGCCGTCGGCGGAAGTTCGTCATCCGGGGGCTTCATCCCGTCGACGTCGAGGCCCGCCGCGCGCCACCTCTTCTCGCCGATCGCCGTCGCGATGATCAGCGACACGGCGACGACGGCCGCGAACTCGAGCGCGAGCTTCGCACCCGCGTTCTCCATCGCCGCGTTCCACCAATTCTTGAGGTTGTCGCGGCAGAACATGAAGAACACGAACAGCAGGTAGGCCGGCGTGACGAACTTGATGATGAACTTCCAGAACGCCGGCAGCTTGATCTGCGCGCCGTGGTGCAGCTCTTTCCAGCCGCGCTCGACCCCCATCACCCAGCCGAAGCAGATGATCTGCACTGTCGCGAGCACGAAGATGAGCAGCGTGCCGATCCAGTCGTCGAGCGTCGACCGCACCGTGCCGTCCTTGCTGTACCAGAGCACGAACAGGTTGCCGGCGGTGCCGATGAGCAGCAGCAACGCCGTGCCGGCCTTCCGCGAGATCCCGAGCGATTCCTCGAGGAACGCGAGCGCCGGCTGGAGCATCGACAAGGAGCTCGTGATCGCGGCGAGGAAAAGCATGAAGAACCACACCGCGCCGACGATGTTGCCGAGCGGCATGTTCGCGAACACGACGGGCAGCGTCTGGAACCCGAGACCGAACGTGCCGCCCGGGAGCGACGCCATCGTCACGCCGAGGAACACGAACGCGGCTGGGATCGTGATGAGCCCGCCGAAGCCGACCTCGAAGAGCTCGTTCGTCGCGCTCGCAGTGAGCCCCGACAGCGCCACGTCGTCCTTCTTCTTCAGGTAGGAGGCGTAGTTGATGATCACGCCGAACCCGACCGACAACGAGAAGAAGATCTGGCCCGCCGCGTTCAGCCAGGTCTGCGGATTCTTGAGCGCGCCGAAGTCCGGGTTCCACATGTACCCGAGCCCGTTCGACACGGTCTGGTCGGGGTGAGCCGCGTCCGGCGACAACGTCAGCACGCGCACCAGCACGATCAGCGCCGCGACTGCCATCGCCGGCATCGCCCACTTGCAGAACGCCTCGATGCCCTTCGAGAGCCCGCGATAGAGGAAGTAGAAGTTGACGAGGAATGTGATCAGCCAGAAGAGCAGGCTCGATCCGTGCAGTCCTTCGACCGTGAAGAGCGCGCCGTTCGCGTCGTTGCCGGTGAAGCCCGTGAAGTGGGCCGTCGACTGCGTGACTTGGTCGTCGATCGGCTTGGTCGGGTCGATGCCGATCCCCCCGGTCAGGTACTCCCAGCAGTAGCCGAGACACCAGCCCTCGATGAGGACGTAGTAGAAGTACACGCCCAGCGGGATCAGCACGCCGATGACGCCGAAGTAGCGCGCAAAGCGGCCGCGTCCGACGACTCCCAGGACGCCCGGCGCGGAGTGGAAGCCCTTTCGTCCGCCGTATCGCGCCATCGTCCACTCGGCCCACCCGATCGGGATGCCGAGGAACAACAGCGCGCAGAAGTACGGGATCATGAACGCGCCACCGCCGTTCGCGGCGACATTGCCCGGGAACCGGAGGAAGTTGCCGAGCCCGACCGCAGACCCGGCGACGGCGAGGATGACGCCGAGGCGGCTGCCCCACTCCTGCTTCTGTTGCGACATGCGGGATCCCGAGTGGAAGGACGGAACGGGCCGAGAACCTAACGGCGTCCGAGGGGATAAGGAAGCGACGGCTCGATCCTGCTCGTCGCGGGAGGGAGGACGGCGCGAACCGTCGCGAGGAGGAGTCATGCGGTCGCGGCTCGCGCTCGCCGTTTCGAACCTCGCCGGCTCGCCGGAAACTGCGTCCGCCGGCAAGACGCTTTTCGGTCAGGCCGGCGGAGGCGCCGCGCGCTTCGCGCGCCACGCCTCGAACGCGATCGGCAGGACCGACACGACGATGATCCCCAGGATGATCGCGCTGAAGTTCTTCTGCACCCACTCGCGGTTGCCGAACCAGACGCCGCACGCGATGCCGAGCGACACCCAGACCGCGGCGCCGATGACGTTGTAGGCGAGGAACCGCTTGTAGTTCATCGTGCCGACGCCGGCGACGAACGGCGCGAACGTGCGCACGATCGGGACGAAGCGCGCGAGGACGATCGCCTTGCCGCCGTACTTCGCGAAGAACTCCTGCGTGCGAAAAAGGTGCGCGCGCTTCACGAAGCGGTGTTCGCGCTCGAACACCTTCGCGCCGACCTTCTTCCCGATCCAGTAGTTCACGGTGTCGCCGATCACCGCGGCGACGAACAGCACGATGCCGAGCGGCACGGCGCGCAGGTGCTCGCTGCCGAGCGCGCACAACGCGCCCGCGGCGAACAGCAGCGAGTCGCCGGGGAGGAACGGCGTGACGACGAGCCCCGTCTCGCAGAACACGACGAGGAACAGCACGGCGTAGGTCCACGGTCCGGCCCAGTCGACGAGCTCGCGCAGGTGCACGTTGAGGTGCAGAAGCCAGTCGATGATGAGTCGGATCGTGTCCATGGGTTCCTACCCCGGCGAATCGTTGCGGACCGCCGCGAATTCCGACGCGGGGTCGAAACGCCCGCGGCCGCAGGCCGCGGCAGCGCGAAGCGCTGCAACCACAAGGTCGAGTCCGACGATCCGCGCCCTTGCGCGGATCCTCGGTTGAACGTCCGACCGTCGCCGCAATTCGAAGTTCGTGAGACGGGTTCGCATGAGTTGCGGGCGACAGCCCGCGATGGCCGTGGGCGCGGGATTCTGTCACTGCGCGCCGCGTGGTCAAGGTAACCTCGCGTCCTCTTCAGCCCGGGGAGCGGCCCTTGCCCGAAGACGGCCCGACGACTCCGCTCACTCTCGACGCGTTGGTCCAGGCGGGTGGTCCGCTCGCGCAGACCGTCGCGATCGCCCAGGCCGAGGGACTCCAGCTCGGACATGCGCAGCTCGACGTCGGCCACCTCTTCCTCGGGCTCCTGCAGGCGTTCCAGAACGAATCGCACTCGCTCGTCTACCCGGCCGGCCTCGTTCCCGAGGACCTGATCGAAGCCGTTCGCGCGGCGCTCCCGCCGGGCGCTCCGCGCACCGAGAACACGGGCGACGCCGCGGACCCCGAACGCGAGTCTGCACCGCCCGCCGCCCCGACCGCCTCGCTCGCCGACGCCCTGAAGATCGCCGGCGACGCGGCGCACGACCGCCCGTTGCTCTTCGAGCACCTGTTCCTCGGTCTCGTGCGCACGAAGGACAGCCTCCCGCGTCGCGTCATCGCGAGCTTCGGAATCGAAACCAAAGCGCTCGAAGCCGCCGCGCTGTCGCGACTCGCGGCGAACGCGCGCGAGACCGCCAAGCAGAAGGGCCAGGCGGCCGCGGAGAAAAAGTCGGAGTCAACGCTCGCGAAGCTCACACGCGACCTCGTCGAGCGCGCGCGCCAGGGCAAGATGGATCCCGTGATCGGGCGCGAGAAGGAGATCGACTCGCTGCTCGAGACGCTCGCGCGCCGCACCAAGAACAACCCCGTGCTCGTCGGCGAGCCGGGCGTCGGCAAGACCGCCATCGTCGAGGGCCTCGCGCAGCGCATCGCGAAGGGCCTCGTCCCCGGCCGGCTCGGCCGCATCAAGCTGCTCGAGCTCTCGATCGCCGACCTCGTCGCGGGCACGCAGTACCGCGGCGACTTCGAGTTGCGCATCCAGAAGCTCGTCGAAGAGACGTCGAAGGATCCTGACGTCGTCCTCTTCATCGACGAGATCCACACGATCCTCTCCGCGGGCGGTCAGGCGGGCACCGGCGACGCCGCGTCGCTCTTGAAGCCGCACCTTGCGCGCGGCGACCTGCGCTGCGTCGGCGCCACCACCACCGACGAGTACCGCAAGTTCATCGAGAAGGATCGCGCGCTGGTGCGCCGCTTCCAGGCGATCAACGTGCCGGAGCCGTCGCCCGACGAATGCATGAAGATCCTCGATGGGCTGAAGGGCGGCCTCGAGCAGCACCACGGCGTTTCCATCGACACGAGCGCATTGCTCGCATCGATCCAGCTCTCGCGCCGCTACCTGCCCGAGCGCCTCCTGCCCGACAAGGCGCTCGACCTGCTCGACCAGGCCTGCGCACGCAAGATGCTGCGCTCGCACGCGACCGGCGCCCCGCGCACCGTCGCCGCGGCGGACGTGCTGTCGATCCTGCGCGACCAGCTCGGCAAGAAGCTCGGCGCCGTCGCCGAGGACGAATCGGAGCGCCTGCTCGGCATCGAGGGCTACCTCAAGTCGCGCGTCGTCGGGCAGGACCACGTCGCGAAGCGCGTCGCCGAGCGCATCCTGCTGACGCGCCGCCAGCTCCAGTTCCGCCCCGAGCGCCCCGCCGGCGTGTTCCTCTTCCTCGGCCCGACCGGGGTCGGCAAGACCGAAGTGGCGCGCGGCCTCGCCGAGTACCTGTTCGGCTCGCAGGACCAGCTCCTGCGCTACGACCTCTCCGAGTTCTCCGAGCCCCACTCGGTCGCGCGCATCGTCGGCTCGCCGCCGGGCTACGTCGGCTACGACGACGAAGGGCACCAACTCACCTCGAAGGTCCGCTCGAACCCGCAGGCGATCCTCCTGCTGGACGAGATCGAGAAGGCGCACCCGGCGGTGTTGAACCTCTTCCTGCAGGTGTTCGAGGACGGCCGCCTCACCGACGCCCAGGGGCGCACGGTTTCGTTCAGCGAGGTCACGATCATCCTCACGTCGAACATCGGCGCCGATGCGTTCCGCCGCCGCGAAGCGATCGGCTTCGCGAAGGTCGAGGAGCAGACGCCGGAGGAGACGCGCGAGGCCGCGCGCGCGATCCTGAAGGACCGCCTCCCGCTCGAGCTGCTGAACCGAATGGACGAGCTGCTCGTGTTCAACCCGCTCGGCCGCGAGCAAATCCTGCAGATCGCGGAGCGGCTCGTCGCGCGCGCCACGGAGCGCTTCCAGAAGGAAGGCAAGACGATCGACGTCGACGCGACGGCGATCCGCTTCCTCGGCGAGACCGGCTACGACCCGACGTTCGGCGCACGCCACCTGCAGAGGAACGTCGAGCAGCTCCTGCTGCAGCCGCTCGCGCGCGAGACGTACCTCTCGGACTGGGCGCTGGTCGAGAAGATCCTCGTCACGAAGGAAGGCTCGGCGCTCGTGTTCGAGAAGCTCTCGCGCAAGCAACCGGTCCGCGAGGCGTTCGGCGCATGACTCGCGCGACCGCGGTGCGCGCCGTGCGCGCCGAGCGACTCGACATCCCGCTCAAGCGTCCGTTCGGCATCGCGACCGGCGCGCAGCACGCGTGCGACAACGTGCTCGTCACGGTCGAGCTCGAAGACGGCACTCTCGGCCGCGGCGAAGCCGCGCCGTTCGAGGCGGTCTCCGGCGAAACACAAGCGGCGCTCATGGACGCGATCCCGGCGGCGGCGCGGGCGCTCGTCGGGCGCGACGCGCGCGAGTGGCGCGCGCTCGCTTCCGAAATGAAGCCCGCTCTGCCGCGGACGCCGAGCCTGCGCTGCGCGCTGGAGACCGCTCTGCTCGACGCGCTCCTGCGTCGCGCGCGCATGCCTTTTTGGGCGTTCTTCGGCGGCGCGAGCACGACGCTCGAGACCGACATCACCGTCACGACCGGCGGCGTCGACGACGCGAAGAACGACGCGGCGTGGGCCGCGTCCGCGGGTTTCGCCACCATCAAGACGAAGGTCGGCGGCGCGGACCTCGATCTCGACGTCGCGCGCGTGCGCGCCATCCGCGCCGCCGCACCCTCGGCGCGGATCCTGCTCGACGGCAACACGGGGTTCGACGCGTCGGGCGCGATCGAGCTGCTCGAGCGCCTCGCGCGCGCCGGCATCCGCCCGGCGCTGTTCGAGCAGCCGGTCGGCGCAGACGACCTCGCCGGGTTGAAGATCGTCAACGACACCGGCCTCGCGCCCGTCTGCGCGGACGAATCGGTCGCGAGCGTCAAGGACGCCGTGCGCGTCATCGACGCGCACGCGGTCTCCGCGATCAACATCAAGCTGATGAAGTCGGGCATCGTCGACGGCCTCGCGATCGCCGCGCTCGCGCGCGCGCACGGCGTCGCCCTCATGATCGGCGGCATGATCGAGTCGATCCTCGCGATGTCGGCGTCGGCGGGCTTCGCGGCCGGCCTCGGCGGGTTCGAGTTCGTCGACCTCGACACGCCGCTGTTCCTCGCGTCGAACCCGTTCGACGGCGGCTTCGCGCAGGACGGTCGCCGGCTCGACGTCGGCAGGATCGATGCGGGTCACGGAGTGACGCCTCGGTGACGAACCGCCGGGCGGCTCCGCCCGTTCCGGAGTCCGCGCCCACGCTGCGGACGCAAGAGTTTCGGGCCGACGCGCCATCGATCGGGGCGGCGGCTCCGTTGTGACGCGCGTCGGATTCGGAGAAACGCACATGACACGGTCCCGCTCGCGTTCCGCGCGCCTCCACGCTCGCGCGACGCTCGTTCTCGCGTTCGTTTCGATCGCGGCGATCGGCCTGCTCGCCGCGCAGGACCCGGCCGGGACGGCGACCAAGCCCGCGCCCGACCCGATCGAGGCGGCCGAGCGCGCGCTCGCCGACGGCGATGCGTCGTCGGCGATCGCGGCGCTCGACCGTCGGTTGTCGCAGGCGCCGGCGCGCGCGGCCGAGGTGCGGCTGCTGCGCGCCGCGGCGCGCGTCCGGGCGAAGGACCTGGCCGGCGCGCTCGCCGACCTCGAAGCCGTTGCGTCCGACCCGCGGCCGTCACCGCTCGCGCTCAAGGCAGCGCAGCGGCGCGCGGACGTGCTCGCGCTCCTGCACCGTGAGGAAGAGGCCGCCGCGGCCGCGGCGAACGTGGTCGCCGTGCTGCGCGGATCGACGCGCCGCGCCGAGATCGCCCGGTTCTACCTGCGGACCGCGCGCGAGCTGCTGCACCCGAAACAGGACGTCGCGCGCGTCGTAGCGCCCGACGTCGCGGCGGGACTCTCGCTGCTGCAGAAGCTCTCGGAGCTCGGCGTGCTCGGCAAGGAGTTCCCCGAGACCGCCGAGGTCCAGCTCGAGATGCTGCGCGCGGAGTCGACCCTCGGCCAGGACGCGGACGCGCGCGCCGCGCGCGCGGCGAAGTTCCTCGCCGAGTTCGCGGACGACGCGAACGCTCCGGAAGCGATGTTCCTGCTCGGCGACGCACGTGCCGCGAAGGACGACCGCTTCGGCGCGCGCGACGCGTGGACGGAGCTCGCCGAGAAGCACGCGAGGTCGTCGTTCGCTCCGCAGGCGCTGGAACGAATCCTCGGCCTGTTCGCCGACCCGTCGGTGTTCGCGCCGATCGGCGTGAAGGTCGCGGAAGAGGCGGCCGAGAAGCTCGCCGCCGGGTGGCCGGGCGACGAACGTGCCGGCGAAGCTCTGCTGCGGCTCGCGGACCTGCAGCTCCGACACGAGGAGTTCCGCCCGCGCGGGCTCGCGACGCTCGATCGCGTCGCGCGGCAGTTCGAGAAGCGCGCGGCGTTCGCGCGGTTCACGTCCGCGCAGCATCGCGCGAGCGACGGCGACCTCGAAGGCGCGCTCGCCGACCTGCGCAAGTTGCTCGCGGAGAACGGCGCCGACCCGCTCGCGCGCAGTGCGCAACCGCGCCTGCTCGATCTCCTCTGGAACGACGCGGCGGCCGCTGCGGAAGCGGCGTCGCAGCTCGCCCAAACCCCGAAGTCGGACGACGCGCGCCGCGCCGCCTGGATCGCGCGCGCCCGCGCGCGCCTCGAGGAGTTCGCCGAACGCGCGCCCCTCGACCCGCGCTCCGCGGAGCTCGAGCTGGTGCGCGCCGAACTGCTCGTCTCGGAGAAGAAGACGGACGAGGCGATTGCCGCGTTCCGCGCCGCGGCGGACCGCTTCACCGGCCAGGCGGAAGGGCATCGTGCGCAGTTCCGCCTCGCCGAGCTCCTCTGCGATCCGAAAGGAGATTTCGAGGCCGGCATCGCCGCGTTCCGCAAGGTCGGCGGCGAGCTGGCCGGTCTCGCAGGCGGACGAATCCACGCACTGCAGTCGCCCGAGCTGCGCCTGAAGTCGGAGCGCGCGTTCCGCGTCGCGGAGCCTGCGGTCGTCACGCTCGAGACGCGCAACCTCGAGAAGGTCGACGTCTCGCTGTATCGCGTGAAGCTCGCCGACGTGTTCCTCGCCGACGGCACGCTCGCCGACCTGACGAAGCTCGAGGTCGCGCTGCTCTCGCCGGATCGCTCGTTCGAGGTCGCCGTAACCGGAAAGACGCGGTTCGCGCCGAACTCACAGCCGATCGCCGTCGACGAGCTGAAGGACGAGGGCGCGTTCGTCGTCGTCGCCCGCGCGGGAATGCAGGAGGCGCGCGCCGTCGTGATGAAGAGCGACCTCGACGTCGTGACGATCGCGACGCGCCGGGCGCTGACGGTCCTCGCCACGAACGCGGCGACCGGTGCGTCGCTGGATGCGGCGGCCGCGCGCGCGTCGCTCGACCGGAGACTTCTCGAGCGCGGCGCGTTCCCCGTGGACGGGATCGCCGGCTCCGAACTTCAGGTGTTCCTCGGCGACAAGGCCGACGGCAACGGCGGCGCGTTGACGCGCGCGATGGTGAATGGTCTCGCGCTCGCGCCGCGGCCGCAACGCACCGCGTGGCTGTCACCCGATCGAACGACGGTGCGGCCCGGCGAGACGGTCCGGGTGCTCGGCTTCCTGCGCGGACCCGGAGCGGCCGCGAACGGCGCGCTCGGGGTGATCCCCGCGGACGGCTGCCGCATCGAGTGGCGCGACGTGACGGTCGACCGGCTGCTCGCCTCGCGGCCGCTCCAGTTGTCCGCTTCGGGCCGCTTCGTCGACTCGCTCGTGCTCGACCCCGCGCTGCGCGACGCGCACTCGATCGTCGCGCGCGTCCTCTCGGCCGAGGAGAACGGCGACCGCGAGCTGGCGAGCACGGTGGTGACGCTGGTCACGGCGATCGCGAGCGACGTGAACCTCGCGCTCGAGCTTCCGGAGCATCCGGTCGTCGCGGGCGCCGGAACGACGGTGCTGTTGCGCGTCACGGACTACGCGGGCGAGCCGCTCGCCGGGCATTCGGTGACGACGACCATCGGCGCGACGGCGCCCGTCACGGCGAAGACCGACTCGATGGGCCGTGTGTTCGTCGAGGTGCCGGCGCGTCTCACGCGCATGCCGGGGTTCATCTCGATCCGTGCCTCGAGCCCGGAATCGAACGCGTCGACCGGCGCGTCGCTGCTCGTGGTCCACGACGCGGCGACGGTCGCGCTCGACGGCCCGGTCGCCGGCGGCGCGCCCGGAGTCGCGGGCGAGGAAACCGAAATCCGCCTGGTCGCGACCGCTCCGGACGGCTCGC
>CAZOLL010000128.1:0-9714 GCA_964580365.1 uncultured Phycisphaeraceae bacterium | reverse complement strand
AGTCCGATCCATGCGGTCCTTGTCTCGCAGGACGAGACGAGAACCCGAGCGGGGGTCGAGCGCGCAGAGCGCGATCGAGTTTCCTGCGGGAGTCTCGCGCGCGCGAGAGCCGTGAGCGCGAGATGTCCCACGAGCACGCGACCCGAACCGAGGCTCTCGTGCGCGCGAGCCTCCCGTAGGAAACCGCCGGACTTCGTCCGGCGCCCCCGCGTCCCGAGCACGCCCAGCGTCCATCGGACGCGGCGCGTTTCACTTCGTGAGCTTCGTGTCCCATCCGCCGGCGCCGCCCACAGCACGCCGCGCGAACATCCGGTACAGCGCCGGCAGCACGACGAGCGTCAGCAGCGTGCTCGACACCAACCCGCCGATCACCACGGTCGCGAGCGGCTTCTGCACTTCGGCGCCGGTGCCCGTCGCGAGCGCCATCGGCACGAAACCGAGTGACGCCACGAGCGCCGTCATCAGCACCGGGCGCAGCCGGCCCAGCGCTCCGTGCCGGATCGCGTCGTCGAGCGCAGCGCCCTCCTCGCGCAGTCGGTCGATCGACGTCACCATCACCAGGCCGTTCAGCACCGCGACGCCCGACAGCGCGATGAAGCCGACCGCCGCCGAGATCGAGAACGGCATGTCGCGAAGGAAGAGCGCGATGATCCCGCCCGTCAGGCCGAGCGGCACGCCGCTGAACACGAGCAGCGCGTCGCGAACCGAGCGGAACGCGCCGTAGAGCAGGAGCAGGATCAAGCCGAAGCAGAGCGGCACGACGACCGAGAGGCGCTCGCGCGCGGCGACGAGGTTCTCGAACTGGCCGCCCCACGCGAGGAATCCGCCCGGCGGCAGTCGCACCGACCGCACCGCCTCCTGTGCTTGGGCAACGAACGAGCCGAGGTCGCGGCCGCGCACGTTGCACTGCACGACGACGCGGCGCTTTCCGTTCTCGCGGCTGACCTGGTTCACTCCCTCGGCGACCGAGACGCTCGCGACCGCGCGCAGCGGGATGAACGGCGGCGTCGCGACGTCCCCCGTCGCGCCGACCGAGCTGGCGGAACCGGCGACCTCGGGCTCGCGGTCGTCGCGATGCACGGGGATCGGCAAGTCCTCGATCGCGGCGACGTCGCGGCGCACCTCTTCGGGCAAGCGGACCGCGAGGTCGAAGCGACGGTCGCCCTGGAACACAGAACCGGCCGAACGGCCGCCGATCGCGACCGCCACCGCGTCCTGGACATCGGCGACGTCGAGGCCGTAACGCGCGACCGCGTTGCGGTCGACGTCGATGCTCATCACCGGCAGGCCTTCGGTCTGCTCGACCTTCACGTCCGCGGCGCCGGGGATGCGCGCGAGCACACCGGCGATCTCCTGCGCCGAACGCTGCATCGCGTCGAAGTCGTCGCCGAACACCTTCACCGCGACGTCGCCACGCACTCCGGCGAGCAGCTCGTTGAAACGCATTTGGATCGGCTGCGTCCACTCGTAGTTGTTGCCGGGCAGGGCGGCGACGCCCGCTTCCAGCCGTTCGCGGAATGACTCCTTCGTCTCGTTCGGGTCCGGCCAATCGGCGCGCGGCTTCAGCACGATGAACGTGTCGGAGACGTTCGGCGGCATCGGATCGGCCGCCATCTCCGCGGTGCCCGTCTTCGAGAACACCGTCGCCACCTCGGGGAACGCGGAGATCGTCCGCTCCAGGTCGAGCTGCATCGAAGTGGCCTGGCCGAGCGCCGTGCTCGGGATGCGCATCGCGTGCAGCGCGATGTCGCGCTCGTCGAGCGTCGGCACGAACTCCTGGCCGAGCCGGCGGGCGAGAAGGAGCGAGCCGAGGAACGCGCCGATCGCGAGCAGCACGACAGCGGCGCGCGCGCGCGTCGCGACGACGAGCGTCGGCGCGTAGAGCCGCTTGGCGGCGCGCACGAGCAGCCCTTCCTTCTCCCGCACGCGGCCGCGGACGAACAACGCGACGCTCGCCGGCACGAACGTGACCGAGAGCACGAACGCCGCGCCGAGCGCGAGCAGCACGGTGAGCGCCATCGGGTGGAACATCTTCCCCTCGACGCCGGTGAGCGCGAGGATCGGCAGGTACACCGTCGCGATGATCGCCTGGCCGAACAACGACGGCCGCACCATCTCGCGCGTCGCGACCGTCACCTCCTCGACCCGCTCCGCGAGCGTGAGCGTGAGCGTCCGCCCCGCCTCGTGCTGCCGGTGCGCCAGCCGGCGCAGCGAGTTCTCGACGATGATGATCGCGCCGTCGACGATCAGGCCGAAGTCGATCGCGCCGAGGCTCATCAGGTTGCCGCTGATCTTCCCCTTCACCATCCCGATCGCGGTCATCGCCATCGACAGCGGGATCGCCGCGGCGCAGATCAGCGCGGCGCGCACGTGTCCGAGAAGCAGGAGCAGGACGACGATCACCAGCGCCGCGCCCTCGATCAGGTTTTTCGCGACGGTCTCGATGGTCGCGTTCACGAGCTTGGTGCGGTTCAACACCGTGCGCGCCACCACGCCGTTCGGCAGCGTCGCGCGCACGCGTTCGAGGCGGTCGTCGACCGCGAGCGCGACGGTGCGGCTGTTCGCGCCGATCAACATCAGCGCCGTGCCGATCACGACTTCCTCGCCGTGCGAGCTGGCGGAACCGGTGCGCAGCTCGCGGCCGACGCGGACGCGCGCGACGTCCTGGATGCGGATCGGGACACCGCCGCTGCTTCCGACTGCGATCCGCGAGATCTCGTCGATCGTCGCGATGCGCCCCGCCGCACGGACGGTCCAGCTCTCGCCGCCGTGCTCCACATACCCGGCGCCGGTCGACACGTTGTTGCGCTCGAGCGCCTCGATCAGGTCGGCGAACGTGATGCCGTAGCTCACCATCGCCATCGCATCCGGCTCGACGTGGTACTCCTTCACGTAGCCGCCGATCGCGTCGACGCCCGCGACGCCGGGCACGCTCTGCAGCTGCGGGCGGATGACCCAGTCCTGCACGGTGCGCAGCCACGCGAGGCGCTCCACTTCCGTGTGCAGTCGCTCTCGCTCGGGCGTGACGTAGTCGCCGTCCTTCTGCCAGCCCGGCTCGCCGTCCGCGACCGCCACGCGTTCTTCCGGACGCTGGTACTCGACCGACCACATGTAGATCTCGCCGAGGCCGGTCGAGATCGCGCCCATGCGCGGCTCGGCGCCGGGCGGCAGGCGGTCGCGCACGGAAGAGAGCCGCTCGTTCACCTGCGTCCGCGCGAAATAGACGTCGACGTCGTCGCGGAAGATCGCCGTGACCTGCGAGAAGCCGTTGCGCGAGAGCGAGCGCGTCGACTCGATGCCGGGGATCCCGGCGAGCGACGACTCGATCGGGAACGTCACCTGCTTCTCGATCTCGACCGGCGACAGCTCCGGCAACGACGTGTTGATCTGGACCTGGTTGTTCGTGATGTCGGGGACTGCGTCGATCGGCAGGTCGCGGAACGCGACGGCGCCGAGCGCGGCGACCAAGAGCGTGCCGAGCAGGACGAGCCCGCGACCGCGGATCGACGACTGGACGATGTGCGAGAGCATGGCGTGCGGCTCCTCTCAGTGCCCGTGCTCGGCGGACGACTTGCCGAGCTCGGCCTTCAGGAGGAACGCGTTCTCGACGACGACCGGGTCTCCCGCCTTCAGACCCGCGAGGATCGGCACGAACCCGCCGATCGCGGCGCCCGTCGTCACGGGCCGCACCGCGAACGTGCCCGGCTCGTTCGGAACCGGAACGAACACGACGCTCGCGCCGTCGATCGTCTGCAGCGCCGACTGCGGAACGGTCGCGCGCGGCGCCTCCGGAGATCCGCTCGAGCGATCGATCTCCGCTTCGGCGAACACGCCGGGCCTCAGCTCCGCGTGACGGTCGGTCGCCTCGATGCGCACCGTCGCGGAGCGCGTGCGCGGATCGACGATCGGCGAGATGTGCGCGACGGCGCCGGAGCACCAGTGGTCGCGCTCGGTGCCGAGCAGCACGCGCGCCGGCGCGCCGACGACGACTTCGCGCAAGCTCGCCTCCGGCACGCTCGCGAGCACCCACAGGTGCGCGAGGTCGGCGATCAGCAGCAAGTGCTCGCGCTCGGGACCGACCGATTCGCCGAGCGTCGCTTCGCGGTCGATCACCTGGCCGCCGATCGGCGCGACGACGGTGAAGCGCGCGTCGACCTTCGCGGTCTTCTCGAGCTGCGCGATGTCGTCCTCGCCGACTCCGAACAGGCGCAGGCGGTCGCGCGCGACGCGCTCGGCGCTCTGCGCCGCCTGCAGCACCGCCTCGGCTGTCCGTAGCTCCAGCTCGCGCTTCTGCACCTCGGTGAGCGCGATCCCCTGCGACTTCTCGAAGAGGTCCCGCGCGCGCTGGTGCGAGTCCTTCGCGAGATCGACGGCCGGCCGCGCGGTGTCGACCGCTGCGCGCTTCGCGAGGTACTCGCTCTTCGCCTCGCCGAGCTCGGGGCTCTCGATCACGAACAGCGGCTGGCCCTTCTTCACCTCGTCGCCGAGCTTGACCTCGACGCTGGCGACGCGGCCGCGCATCGGGCTGCCGACGTGCGCCATCCGCTCGCGGTCGAACGCGACCTGTGCGGCGACGCGGAGCACCGGCGTCAGCACTCGCTCCTCGACGCTCGCGATGCGGATGCCGTGGCGCTCGATCGCGTCCTGCGTGAGCGTGACCTCGTCCTCGTGTTCGTGGCCCGCGCCGCTGTCCCCGTGGTCGTGCTCGTCCCCGTGATCGTGCGGATCTCCGCCCGACGTGCGATCGCAGCCGAACACGGCGAGCGTCGCGAGCAGGAGCGCATTCATCGTGATCTCGTTCCGATTCATCGTCCGTCTCCTTCGCTCTCGTCGTTCCTGCGGCTCGTGCGCGCTCCGCTCACGGCGCGCTCCAGTCGGACGCGCGCGGCGGCGGCCCGCTCGAACACCTCGATGCGTTTCGATTCGGCGGCGAACAGGTCCTGCTCGGCGAGGATCACCGCGATCACGTCGACCTGGCCCGCGAGGTAGGTCTGCTGTGTCTCCTCGCGCCGGCGGCGCTGGAGCGGCAAGAGGGAGTCGTTCACTTGGAGCGCGAGCGCGTCGGCCGCCTCGACTGCGGCGAGCGCGCGCCGGACCTCCGCGATCACGCGGCGGCGCGTCTCGGTGCGTTCGTGCCCGGCTTCTTCGATCGCCGCCTCGACGGCTCGGCGACGCGCGGCGCCGGTGTCGAACAGCGGCAGCGGGACGGCGAGCGCCGGACCGACCGACCACGCGCCGCCGGCCGACTCCGCCGAGGCGCCGGCCCCGAGGCCGTCCCAAGCGGTGAAGCGCGCGAGTTCCGCCTCCTCGCGCAGCGCGGCGAGCGTGTGCTCGATTCGCAGGAGCTCCGGACGCTGCTCGAGCGCACGCGCGATGCGGTCGCCGGGTTCGAGAGGCGGCGGCGCGGCGAACGGCTCGAGATCCCAGTCCGCGGCGCCCGACGGCTCGGCGACGAGCTTCGCCAGCTCGAGGCGCGCGTCGAGGCGGGCGACTTCGAGCTCTGCCGCCTCGATCTGCAGCTCCGCGGCCCGCGTGCGGATCGTGGTGACGTCGACGCGCGCGGACTCGCCGGCGGCGAGGCGCGCGTCGGCCAGCTCCGCGAGCCGCTCCATCAACTCGCGACGCTCCGCGAGGAGCCGCGCCTGCCGGTCGAGCGACTGAACGCGGACGTACCGCTCGCGCGTTTCGGCGACCACGTCGAGCGCGACGCTCACCGCGTCGGCCGCGGCGGCGCGCAGCCGTTCGTCCGCCGCGCGACTCCGGCCCGGCCGCGTGAGCAGCGCGACCAGCCCCTGCGTCAGCCCGACGTCGACCTCGGGCTCCGCGTCCGCGACGCTCGGGACGCGGAACGCCACGTCGAGCAGCGGGTTCTGCAGGAGCCGCGCCTGCTCGGCATCGGCCAGCTCGGCGCGCACCCGCGCGAGCGCGGACTGGATGCGCGGGTCGTTCTTCGCCGCGCGATCGACCGCTTCGGCGAGAGGGAGAACGCCGGCCGCGTCGCGCGGCACGTCGTCCGGCGCGGGCTCGCGCGCCGCGACGAGCGGTGCGCCGAGGCCGAGCGCGGCCGCGATGTCCGCCTCGACGAACGGCCGCACCGGCGCGTCGACGCACGCCGGCACCAGCACGCCGATCCACAACACGCCCCACGCGCGGGGCGAGAACGCTCCGATCCGTAGCACGGGAATCCTCCGTTCCGATCCGGACGGGACGCGGCGCGGAAACGCTCCGCGCGCGCGCCGCAGCGAACGCCGGCCGCGGGGACGCGGACGGCGCGACGGAACTGGGGAGGATCAGACGTGGAGGACGACGGAACGCAGGCGAGCGACCGATGCGGTCGCATCGGCGGCGGCATGGCTCGATGTGCGGACCGCGCGCGGCGGGACCGCCGTGCGGAGCGCATCGGAGCGCGGGGGCGCGACGAGGTCGACTCCGGACGGGCCGGCCGCCTTCGCCGCCATGCGCGCGGCGGTGGTCGCCGGCGCGGCGAGCGGGAGGTCGACGCACGGACACGGCGCCTCGCCGTTGGCGAGCGGCGCCGGTGCCGGAGCGTGTTCCGCGCCGACGAGGTCGTCGCAGCCGCCGCAGGCGACCTCGGGCGCGAACTCGATCGCGCAGTGATCGTCGGGGCCGATGCACAGCACGAGGCCGGGCGCCGCGAGCATCGCCGTCGCGACGTACGCGAGCAGCGAGAGCTTCAGGATCGCGCGATGCCAATGCCTCGACGTGCGGCGCATGTCCGGCGATCGTAGGGCGCGCGCGGCGCGAGGCGCAAGCGAACTCGTCACGGCAGGTCGATCGTGCCGCTGCCGGCGGGCGGCTGGACCGGCCTGATGCGGCCGCGCACCTCCTGCAGCGAGCTGCCGAAGCCGCCGACCGTGAGCACGTACTTCCCTGCGACCGTGATCGGCACGTCGACGAGCTCGAGTCCCTTTTCGCCGAGCGGCTGCTGGTTGCCGCTCACGTCGACCGTTGCGCCGTTCGGGTTGGTCACGGCAATCGTCATCGGTCCGTCGAAGAACGTCTTCGGCGTGAAGCGCGCACCGAGCGTCGCGTTCTCGAGCACGAGGGTCTCGAACGCGACGGTGAGCTTGCCGACCGCGGGGTCTTTCGTCTGCGCGTACGCCTGCGCGAGCGACGGCAGCTTGCGCGCGGTGCGGACGGCGAATGAGCCGCCGTCGTCGACGCTCTCGAAGACGAGCGTGTGCGAGCCGTCGGCCTTCGCCTTCACCTTCTTCTTCACGGTCGAGCCGGGCGCGATCTCGACGAAGAACGCGTCGGTCGTGAAGCCGTCCGGGCCGAGCACGCCGACCAGCACCTTCACGGTGTCGTCCTCGCCGTCGACGGCGTCGAACGAGAGCTTCAAGACCATGCCGCGCACCGCGTCGAACTCCGCGGCGGTCACGTCGTCCGGACCGGAGAGCGTTGCGCGCAGCTTCGTGCCGGGGTCGAAGTGCACGCCGCCGACGTCGAACGACACCGGCACGTCGACGAAGTCCGCGGCGTCGCCGGAGTTCGCGAAGCGGACCGTCGTCGCGTGCGGACCCGGCGCGACGCCGGACGGATCGAGCGCGATCGTCGTCGACGCGGCGCCGTCGATCGGTCGCTGGCCCGCGGCTGCCGACGGCGTGATCGTGACCCACTCGGCGAGCGGCTCTGTCGTCGCACTCCACGAGAGCGGCAGCCCGCCGATGTTCAGGACTCCGCGCGTCACTTCGACCGGCGGGGCGCCGAACGCCGCGGACTCGTCGATCGCGCTCGCGTCGTCGAGCGAGAGGATCGCGGGCACGGCTTTCACGAGGACGTCGCTCTCGGCTCCGCCGTTCCACGGCGCGGCGCGCCACGGCCCCGCGGGCTGGAACGGCACCGTGGCCGGATGCTCGTGGATGCGCGCCCGCCAGCGGTACGGCCCGTCGGCGAGCCCCGTCGTCGTCCCGGCGGCATCCGTGCCGGAGAGCCCCGTGTCGACGAAGCTCGGCGAGAAGCCGTCGAAGCGCCGCGCGTTGAACGGCTGCGCGCGGGTCACCTCGAACTCGAGCTTGGCCCGCGTGCGGCCCGCGGCCGTCGCGAGCCGCAGCACGGTGCGCAATCCGTCGTCGGGCGCACGGCCGCCGCGGACGAGCGCGCGGCTGTCGTCGGAGCGACGCTGGCGCGGCAGCGCCGGCGCACCGCGTCCGAGGTTCGCGAGGTGCACGAACGCGGCGCCGCCGTCGGCCGCGCCGGAGTCCCAGCGCAGCGCGCCGAACGCGAGGTCGCCGTCTCCGTCGCCGTTCGCGTCGCCGCCGCCGGCGACCGCCGCGCCCAGGAACGCGTCGCTCTGGCCTCCTTCGATCGTGAGCGCCGCCGCGGACGAGAGCGCGCCCGACCCCGCCACGCCGAGGAACAAGAACGCGGCGCCCTCGTCGGTCTGTCCGTTCGCGTAGCGCGGCGCGCCGACGACGACGTCGGCGAAGCCGTCGGCGTTCACGTCGCCGGCGCCGCTCACCGAGAGCCCGAACGACGCGCCCGCTTTGCCACCTGCAGCGGTCCACGCCGCGGGCGTCGCGGGCTGTGCGCCGGGCGTCCCGAGGAAGAGCAGCGCGCGTCCTTCGGCCGGGAAGCCGACCGTCGCGCCCGGCTCGCCGACCAGAACGTCGCTCGCGCCGTCGCCGTTCACGTCACCCGCACCGGCCACCGACCAACCGAGGTACCCCGACGCAGTCACACCGGTCGTGGTCCAACCGGCGACGGCGCCGATGCCGCTTGGGTTGCCGAAGTGCAGTGCGATGCGTCCCGCTTCCGTCACGACGTTGTCGCGATATGGCGCGCCGAGCAGCACGTCCGCGAAACCGTCCGCGTTCACGTCGCCCGCGCCGGCCACTGCGCCGCCGAGGCGTCCGCCCGCGACGTTGCCTTCGATGCGGATCGAGGACGACGAAGCGAGCCCGGTCGGACCGCCGAGATAGAGGAACGCCGCGCCTTCTTGACTCTGTCCGTTCGCGTACAGCGGCGCGCCGACGATCACGTCGCAGAAGCCGTCGGCGTTCACGTCGCCTGCGCCGGCGACCGCCGCGCCGAACACGGCGACGTCCTTGTCCGATTCCGCGGTCCACGCCGGCGACGTCGCCGTGCCGGCCGCGCCCCCAGTGAAGACGAACGCGGCGCCCTCGTTGGTCTCGACGTTCGACCACAACCACGCGCCCGCGACGACGTCCGAGTATCCGTCGCCGTTCACGTCGCCCGCGTCGGCGACCGCGATGCCGAACTCGGCGTCGAGTTGCGCTCCCAGGACGGTCGCGGTCGGCCCGGCGAGCGGGCCGCCCGCGGCGCCGGCGAACGCATCGATGCGCCCCGCGTCCGCTCCGCCGCCGTCGAAGCTCGGAGTGCCGACCACGAGGTCCGTGAACCCGTCGCCGTTCGCGTCGCATGACAGCGCGAGCGACGCGCCGAGAGACGCCGCGCCCTCCGCCTCGGTGATCGAGATCGCGGGCGTCGCGGACGGCAGGTCGACGAACCCGAGGAACGCGAACGCCGCGCCTTCGCCCGCCTGGCCGTCGGAGAATGCGGGCGCGCCGGCGACGAGGTCGCCGCGGCCGTCGCCGTCGACGTCGCCGCCGGCGGCGAGCGCCGCACCGCACTCCGCGGAGGTCGGCGGCGAGGCGATCGGGCGGAACGCCGCGTCGCCGGCGCGGCCCGGCCCGCCGCGGAGGACGTGCGCCCCGGCGCCCGCGCCGCCGC
>CAZOLL010000127.1:0-9727 GCA_964580365.1 uncultured Phycisphaeraceae bacterium | reverse complement strand
GTCCTTGTCGGCGAGCGACGTGCCGCCAAACTTCATCACCACCGGAACGGCTTTCGTCACGCGAGCATCCCGCGCGCGTGCGCGAGCTCCGCGTTCGCAACGGCGCCGCCGGCGGCGCCGCGCTCCGCGTTGTGCCCGAGGGCGACGAGCTTCACCCCCATCACCGGGCAGCGCCGCACACGGCCGACGTGGACGACCATGCCGTCGGCCGCCTCGACGTCGAGACGCGGCTGCGGGCGGTCCTCCGCGTCGTGCACGACGACGGGCACCGCCGGTAGGGACGGCAGCGACGGCAGCGCGACGCCGAGCGACGGACGCCAGTCACGGAGCGCACGCCGCACGTCCTCCGGGGACGGGGCGCCGCGCAGACGGAGACCGATCGATTCGAGGTGGCCGTCCGCGACCGGCACGCGCGTGCAGGTCGCGCTGACGGCGAGACCGGCGCGGCCGAGGATCTTCGCGGTCTCCTCCTCGACCTTTGTCTCCTCCTCGGGGATGTGCGGCACGACGTTGCCGAGTGCGTCGATCGCCGCGACGCCCGGCCAGCCCGCGCCCGAGAGCGCCTGCATCGTCGTCAGGGCGACGGCTTCGACGCCGAACGCGTGCTCGAGCGGCGCGAGGACGAGCGCGAGGATCGTCGCCGTGCAATTCGGGTTGCACACGATGCCGCCGCGACCGCCGTTCTTCTTGCGCTGACCGTCGAGTCCGGCGAGCGACGGTGCGTTCACCTCCGGCACGAGTAGCGGAACGTCCTCGTCCATCCGGAACGGCGCGGCGTTGCTGAACACGACGACGCCGGCGCGCACGAGCGCCGGCTCCATCTCGCGCGCCGTCGCAGCGTCGAGCGCCGAGAACGCGACCTTCACGCGCGGCGGATCGCGGCGGACGTCCCGCACCACGTGCTCCGCGAGACCCGCGTGGGCCGCGCCCGGAAGCCGCCAGGCGCACGCGTCGGCGTAGCGCTTCCCTGCCGCGCTCGCGCTCGCAAACAGCGAGTCGATGACGAACGCCGGGTGCGCGGCGAGCCGGCGCACGAGGCGCTGACCCACCACTCCGGTGGCGCCGAGCACGGCGACCGGGATCTTGTGCGCGCGGTCGTTCGCCGGACTCACTTCTTCAGCTCGAACAAGACCGCCTTGAAGCCGTCGATGTTGATCGTGCGCGACGGCGCGTCCGACAGCAGCTCCTTCACCACCGGCGGAGGCGGGTTGGTCGTGAGATAGAAATACGCGTCGAACGGCCCCTCTTCGCGCTGCGCGGCCGCGAGCTGCTCGGCCGTCGTGACCCCGCCGCGCACGCGACGGTCGGAAGCCCAGGTGAACTCCGGCTTCGCGAGGAGCTGCGTCGACACCGTGTTGTACGGGCCGTTCGTCATCACCGACTGTTGCGGGCGCGTCATCTCGCGCAGCGCGTGCCCGAGGCGCGACGGCCACTCGTCGCAGCGCTCCACGTAGAGCCGCTCCGTCGCGCGGTACCCGAGCACCGCGAGCACGACGAGCACGCCGCACGAAACCGCGAACGCGAAGCCGTCGCCGGCCTTCGCCTCGACTCGCGCGCGGGCGCTCTCCAGCACCGCGGCGCCCGCGAACGCGAGCGGCGGAAGGAGCAAAAACGTCCAGTAGTCGTGGATCAGCGCACCCTGCGGAAAGAGGAGCACGTGGCCGAGTCCGACGCCGAACCAGATCCACAGCGTGACGTCGAGCCGCGTGCGACGCGCCGCGTCCTCGCTCCGCTGCAGCATGCCGGGGACGAACGCGAGCAGCGCGAGCAGCACGATCGGCCACGGCGTCAGCTTTTCGAAGCTCACCAGCGCAGCGAGCGCGGCGGAGCCCAGCTCGTGCGCGCCGCCGGCGTCGATGCCGCTCGCGAGCCGCACGGTCGCGGAGCTGATCCACTCCTCCATTGGCGAGCGCCCGAGCGCGACGATCCACGCATAGAACGCGAGGAGGAACAGCGCGGAGATCACCGCGGGCGCCCACGCGCGACGGCCGAGCACGCTGCCGCCGCGGAAGCGGTCGGCGAGCGGCAGGAACAGCGCGAAGTAGACCGCCGGCCAGTCGGCGAGCAGCGCGACCGCGGTCGCAATGCAGAGCCGCGGCATCGCGCCGCGCCGACGCGCGCGCACAAAGAGCGCGGCGATCGTCATCAAGAGGAGAGGGGCGACGAGCACCGGTCCCTGCGGGTCGACGTGCGCGCCGTAGAACCCCGTCATCGGCGCGGCCGCGGCGATGAGCGCCGCCGCACCCGGGCCGATGCCGGACAGCGTGCGGCGCCCGACCAGGAACACGAGCACCGGAACCAGCAGGCCGAGCCCATAGAACGGCAGCGTCGCGTTCTTCTCCGATTCGCCGAACAGCGCGAACGACACCCCGACGAGCCACGGCGCGAGCGGCGGATGGTGCAGGTACAGCATGCGCGGCCGGTCGCCCGGATCGCCGGGAGTCATGTCGGGAGCGAGTCCGGTGGCCGTGAAACCGTTCTTCGCGAAGTTGCGCCCGCACTGCGCGTAGCGCGCCGCGTTGTGGCCGAGGAAGTCGAAGCGGAACTCGCCCGACAACGCCGTGCGGGTTTGTATCCCGGTCAGCACGACGGCCGCGACCAAGAGAAGCGCCGACACGAACGGCGCGGCGGACCGGACGGGCGGCGTCACCACGGCAGGAGCAACCGCAGCACACGCAGGACGAGGTCGAACGGCCGCATAGGTTGCGCGACGGCGGCGCCGTCCGCGCCCGCGAGCGCCTTCAGTTCGTCGAGCCGCGCGGTGCTCGTCTGGTCGAGAGCCGCGCGCAGCGCTTCGCGTCGCACGAGCACCTTCATCACTGCGAGGCGCCCGAGCCGCACGACGACGGCGCCGTCGCCGCCGGCGAGCACGTCGGTCGTGCGCTGCGCGCCGTGCAGGAGGCCGATCTCGCCGAAGTGCGCGCCGGCCGAGAGCTCGCGGCTCTGTCCGTTCGGCAGCTGCACGACGCACGAGCCTTTTTCGATCACGAACATCGCGTCGCTGTGGTCGCCCTTCTTCACCACCGGCCGGCCGGCGGCGTGCCGCTCGAGGCGCGCGTTCTCCGCGAGGAACGCACAGTCGTCGTCGGTGGCGAGCGACTTGAACGGTTCGACGGAGCGCAGCCGCTCCGCGACGCCGCGCACGCGCTCCGCGCGCTCGTCCGCGGTGCGCTTCAGCTCCGCGGGGTCGACCGCGTGCAGCGTGCGGATCGGGAAGGGGATCTCGATGCCGCGCTCGCGGAACGCGTACCAGATCGCGGTGTTCACGCGATCGCGCGTCTCGATCGACGTCGGCCAGTCCTTCACCCAGAACCGCACTTCGTAGTTGATCGCCGAGTCGCCGTAGCCGTCGGTCCACACGTCGAACTTCGGCTTCTGCAGGATCTCCGGCTCGGCGGCGAGCACCGCGGCGATCGTCTCCTTCACGTACATCGGCGGCGCGTCGTACGCGGCGGAGAACTTGAGGCGCATCGCGAGGACGCGCGTCGGGCGGTCGTAGTTCACGACCGTCTGCTTCCCGATCTCGTTGTTCGGCAGGTACACCTGCACGCCGTCGTTCGTGCGGAGGATCGTGCCGCGCCAGGTCTTCTCGACCACGGTCCCGCGCAGGCCGCTCTCGCCGACCTGGATCATCTCGCCGCGCTTGAAGAGGTTCTCGGTCTCCATCGAGAGACCGGCGAAGAGATTGCCGAGAGTCTCCTGCAGCGCGAAGCCGAGCACGAGCGAGCCGACCGCGGCCGATGCGAGCAGCTTCGAGAACTCGAACTCGGGGTTGAGCACCTTGAACGCGATCGACCCGACGACGACCAGGAGGCCGATCTTCAGCATCGCGCGGTGCAGCTCGAGCATCTCCTCGCGGCCCGCGCGCGTCCGCAGGAAATCGACGAGCGCGGCGACGAGGTTCACGCCGACGAGCAACGCCGCGATCGTGATGACGGTCGACGCTTCGTCGAACGGGACCGCGACGCTCCCGCCGAAGCTCCAGTCGAACCACGCGGGCTTCCATTGCCGCACAGCGAGCGCGGGCACGAGCAGGATTGCGAGGGATGCGCCGGCTTGACGCAGATCCCGCGTCTTGCGGATCACGAGCTTCACGCCCACCAGGAAGAGGTAGGCGAGCAGCGCCGCGGTGCCGATCTGCATCGAATCTCCGCCCGTCGTCCGGGAACGCGCGCCATTCAATCGGGGCGAGAGCGCGCGCCGCAAGGCCCTACGATGCTTCCGACTCCGGAGGTCCCTCGTGCGCGTTCGCGTCCTCGGCTGTTCCGGCGGGTCCGCTCCCGACCATCACCCCACCTGCTTCCTGGTCGACGGCAGGGTCGCCTTCGACGGCGGCGCCCTCACCAGCGTCCTCGCGGAGGACGAGCAGGAGGCGGTCGACCACGTCGTGCTCTCGCACGCGCACCTCGACCACGTCGCGGAACTGCCGTTCTTCCTCGACAACCGCTTCGCGCGCCAGACCCGGCCGATCAACTTCTACGGGCACGAACGCACCATCGAGGACTTGCGCGACGGCATCTTCAACAACCGCATCTGGCCGGACTTCACGCAGCTGAAGACGCGCAAGTCGGTGGCCCTCGAGCTCCACGTGGTCGAGCCCGGCCGGCCGTTCTCGGTCGATCGGCTCACGCTGACGCCGAACGCGATGGAGCACCCCGTCCCGTGCCTCGGCTACCTCGTCGAGTCGGGCGCCAGCGCGTTCTACCTCGCCGGCGACACGAGTTCGGCCGAAGGAGTGAAGGCCGCGGTCGCGAAGACGCCCCACCTGAAGGACCTCGTGATCGAGGTGTCGTGGCCGGACCGGATGCGCGACCTCGCGCGCGTCGCGGGCCACCTGGTGCCGTCCGACATCAAGGCCGCGTGGCCGCTGCACCCGAGCGCGCGGGTCCTGATCACGCACATCAAGCCGTTCTATCGCGAGGAGGTGGTCGGCGAGCTGCTCGCCCTCGGACTCCCGCGGACGCTGATCCTCGACGACGGGATGACCTTCGGAGTGTGAGCGCCGGGTTGCGCCGCGTATGATCCCGCCCTCGACGATGAACTCCGTCGCCACACGCCGCCAACTCTCGCGCACGAGCCGCCTCGCGGCGCTGCTCGCGACGTTCGCGCTGCTCGTCGGCCCGCTCGCCTCGCTCGCGCATCGGTCGCTTGAGCGCCACCACTGGTGCGACGCGCACGGCGTGGTCGAGCACGACGCGCACGCGACGGTGCCTTCCGACACGCCGTCCGATCCGCACCGTTCGCCCGGCGACCGCGACCACGACGACGGCCACACGGCCTGCTCGCTCGCCTTCGTCGCACCGGCCGACCGCGCCGACTCCACCTCCTTGCGCATCGACGTCGGCGCCTGCGCCGAATCGCCGGCGCGCCGCCTCTCCTCGCCGGTCGAGCAGCCCTCGATCGCGCCGCTTGCTCTCGCCCCGAAGACCTCTCCTCCGATCCTCCTCTGACTCCGGCTCCGCACCCGGGCCTCGTGGCCCGTCGGAGCATTCCGTGCGCGCCCGCCCGACGGTCGGGCCGGCGCCCGTTCCGTACGTCACGGACGATCGAGCCGATCGCGATCGAGCGATCGAGCGACATGAGGAGGATTCATGCAGTGCAGCACTCTCGTGCTTGCGCTCTGCCAGTTCACGAGCGCCCTTTGTCAGGAAGGCGGTGCGTCGCCGCCCGCGCAGGACGACGCCACGAGGAAGTACGAAGAGCGGATCGCCGACCTCGAACAGCGGCTGAAGCAGCTCGAGGACGCGAAGGACCAGCAGGCGCAGGAAGACGAGCTGGACCGGCTGGTGAGGGCCGCCGAAGCGGCCGGCCCGCCGCCGGCGCAGCGGCCGAGCACGCAGCAGAGCGCGCTCAACCCGCGCATCTCCGTGATCCCCGACTTCACCGGCGCGCTGAAGCACATCACCGGGGACGAGAAGGCGGCGAAGCGCTTCGGCGAGCTGTTCGAGGAGAGAAACCCGTTCGCGCTGCGCTCGGTCGACGTCGAGTTCCGCGCGCCGGTGAGCCCGGGCGTCGACGCAGTCGGCATCCTCGGCGTCGGCGAGGGCGAAGCCGTTTTCGAAGAGGCGTACGTGCTGCTCCGCGATCTCCCGTGGGATGTCGAGGGCAAGGTCGGCCGCTTCAAGATGGACTTCGGCCGCGCGAATCCGATCCACGACCACGACCTCCCGCAGATCGACCGGCCGGTGGTGCACCAGTTGTTGTTCGGCCCCGAGGGCACGTCGGTGGACGGACTGTCCGCGACGCGGCCGATCTGGCGCGGCGAACCCGGCGCGCTCCTGCCGACGTGGTCCGACGCGACGCTCGAGATCTTCAACGCGTCGAACGACGAGTCGCCGCTGTTCGGTACCGGGCCGAACCAGGAGATCGCCGGCGCCGCGCACGTGCGGAACTTCTGGCAATTGAACGAGCACTCCGACCTCGAGGTCGGCGCGTCGGGCCTGATCTCCGGCGACTCGAAGACGACGCCGCACGGGTCGGCGCGCGTGGCCGGACTCGATGCGACTTGGCGCAGGAAGAACCCGGTGCCCGGCACCTACCAGGACTGGCTCGTTCAAGCGGAAGCGATCGGCAGCTCGGTCGACGGAACGCGCGGCACCGTGAACGCCGCCGGCGGCTACCTCACCGTGCAGCGCCAGCTCGACTCTCAGCGCTACGCCGGCGTCCGCTTCGACGCAGCGCAGTCGCCGTTCAAGGAGGACGCGCACGTCTTCGGCGTGACGCCCTACCTCACCTGGTACCTGAACGAGTTCCTGCGCCTGCGCCTCCAGTACCAGTTCCTGCAGGGAACCGCGCCGCACGGCACAGTGACCTCGCAGGGCGTCGAGATGCAGCTGACCTGGGTGTTCGGTGCGCACCCGCCGGAGCCGTACTGGGTGAACAAATGAGCGCCGCGATCGTCGCCCCTCTCGTCTCGATCGCGCTCGCGCTCTTCGGCTCGCAGGACGAACCGGCGCAGCCGCAGAAAAAGGACGTGCTCCAGGTCGTCGCGACGCACCCGGCTCTCGCGAGCATCGCCGAGCAGGTCGGCGCCGGACACGTCGCCGTGACGACGCTGTGCAAGCCGACCGGCGACGTGCACTCCGTCGACCCGACGCCGGCGTTGTTCGCGCGCCTCGCCGACGCGGACGTTCTCGTGCATTCGGGCCTCGACCTCGAGATGTGGCTCGAGGACGCGGTGAACGGCGCACGCAACCCGGCACTCCGCGCCGGCAAGCCCGGCAACGTCGACTGCTCGAACGGCATCGCGCTGTTGAACGTGCCGGCCAACCCGAGCCGCGCCGACGGCGACGTCCACATCTATGGCAACCCCCACTACTGGACCGACCCGCTGAACGGCATCGCGATCGCCGCGACGATCGCCGCCGGCTTCTCGGCGGTCGACCCGGCACGCGCGGCGGAGTACGCGGCGGCGAAAGACCGCTTCTGCGCCGATGTGAAGAAGCGCCTGCTCGGCTGGCTGAAGGAAGCGATCCCGTTCAAGAACACGCCGATCGTCTGCTTCCACGATTCCTTCCCCTACTTCGTGCGGCGCTTCGGCTTCCAGGTCGTCGCGTTCCTCGAGCCGAAGCCGCGCATCCCGCCCACGCAGTCGCACCTGCAGTCGGTGCTCGACGTGGTGAAGGAGCGCGGCGTGAAGGTGATCGTGCGCGAGCCGTTCCACGACCCCGTGCCCGCGCAGTTCGTCGCGGACAAGACCGGCGCGAAGGTCGTCGTGCTCTCGACGATGCCCGGCGGCATCGAGAACTCGGTCACCTACCAAGACCTGATCGACAGAGACCTGCACGCGATCCTCGAGGCGCTGAAGTGACGGCGCACGTCCTCGAATTCCGCGACGCGACGCTCGGCTACGGGCGCCGCGCCGTGCTCGAGCACGTGAGCTTCGCCGTCCCGCGCGGCGCGTGGCTCGGAATCGTCGGACCGAACGGCTCCGGGAAGACCACGCTCCTGCGCGCGGCGCTCGGGCTGTCCTCGCCGCTCTCCGGAAGCGTGGTCCGCGCGGACGGCGGCGCGCTCCGCATCGGCTACGTGCCGCAGCGTGCGCGCCTCGACCCGGTGTTCCCGCTCTCGGTGCGCGACGTCGTCACGATGGGCCGCTACCCGCACCTCGGTCCGCTGCGCCGGCCGGGCGCTTCGGACCGCGCCGCCGTCGAGTCGGCGTGCGGCCTCGTCGCGATCCAGGGCCTGCTCGACCGCCCGTTCCGCGATCTCTCCGGCGGCCAGCAGCAACGCACGCTGATCGCGCGCGCTCTCGCGGCGGAGCCCGACCTCCTCGTGCTCGACGAGCCGACCAACGGGATGGACCTCGCATCGGAACGCGCAATCGTCGACGTGCTCGCCTCGCTCCACCGCGAGCGCGGAACGACGATCCTGTTCGTGACGCACCTGCTCAACCTCGTCGTCGACGAAGTGAGTGCGTTGGTGATCCTGCAGCCGACGAAGGACGGCGTGCGGCTGCGCGCCGGCGGAAAGGACGAGATCCTCACCGCCGACGTGCTCTCCGACATCTACGGCGTCCCCGTCGACGTGCACGCGCTCGGCGATCGTCGCGTGATCCTCGCGCGCTCGAGCGGTCCCGATCGGAGCGCCCCGTGAGCCGCTTCGCGGACCTGCTCCTGACCTACAAGAACGCGTGGCTCGCCGCGGCGCTGATCGCGCTGTCGTGCTCGGTCGTCGCGGTGTACGTCGTCTTGCGGCGCGTCGCGTTCATCGGCATCGCGACGGCGCAGGTCGCGGCGGCGGGCGTCGCGCTCGCGCTGCTCTTCCACTTTGCGCCGCTGCCGGCGGCGGCGATCGCGACTCTCGTCGGCGTGCTCTTGTTCGCCTCGTTCAAGGAGCCGGTGCGCGTCACGCGCGAGGCGCTGGTCGGCGTCGGCTTCGCACTCGCGTCCGCGCTGTCGGTGCTCTTCGTGTTCCGGTCGAGCAGCGAGCTCGACCACATCGAGCACATCGTCTACGGCTCGCTCCTGTTCACCTCGCCCGCGCAGGTCGGCGCGCTCGCCGCCGGCGCCGCGGTGGTGCTCGTGCTGCATGCCGCGTTCGGGAAGGCGTTCGTCATGACCTCCTTCGATCCGGACACGGCGCGCACGCTCGGCGTCCGGACGCGGCGGTTCGACCTCCTCTTGTTCTCGTCGATCGGCGCGGTGATCGCGCTGTCGATCGGGACGGCCGGCTCGTTGCTCACGTTCGCGCTGCTCGTGCTCCCGCCGCTCACCGCGCTCCTGTTGTCCGAGCGCTTGCCGCTCGTGTTCGCGCTGTCGGTGCTCTCCGGCCTCGTCGCCGTCGCCGCCGGCGCGTCGCTCGCGCTCCTGTTCGACCTGCCGCCGAGCCCGGCGATCGTCGTCGCCGCGTCGGTGCTCTTGCTCGCCGCGGCCGCCGCGCGGCTGCGGCCCGTGCTCGGCGTCGTCGTGCTCGCGCTCGCGATCGGCGGCGTGGCTCTCGCGGCGCAGCGCGCCGGACTCCACGTGACGGCGGCGGCGCCCGCGGCCGCCGATGGAGCGCGCCTCCACGTCGACCTCGAACTCGCCGCTCACCAGCGCAGCGTGAAGCGCGGCGCAAAGCTCTCGGTCGACTGGGTGGTGCGCGTGAACGGCGCGATCCCCGGCGCACCGCACGTGCTCGTCAACCTCGGCGCGGCGCTCGCCGCGGTGCCGCTCGCCCCAGGGCAACGCGCGGGACGCGTCGAGATCGACACGGCGGAGCTCGAGCCCGGCACGCACCGACTCTC
>CAZOLL010000126.1:1062-9746 GCA_964580365.1 uncultured Phycisphaeraceae bacterium | reverse complement strand
GGCAGGTGGAGATGCGCGGCACCCTCGACCTGGGCGACGCCCTGGACCTGGACAAGGCACTGGCGGTCACCGCCGGCCAGCTCAAGCTCGCGGGCTCCGCGGAGTCGCTGGACGCCCGCCGCGCGACCGCGCTCGGCGAGATCGCCAGGAACCAGCTCGCCCTGACCTTCGAGGAGCCCGAGCCTCCGGTGGGTGGTTTCGAGACGGCGCCTAGCGGCGCCTCCTCAACCACCGATCCTCGGTCGGCGAAGACCGACGGCCGGCCGGTGACGCTCTACCTCCACCTGTCCGACCAGGCCCTGACGGGCGCGAGCGCCGTGGGCACGAACTCGATCACCTTCTCCGGCGGGTACTACTCGCTGCGGTTCGTGGGTGACGAGACGATCACCTACCAGATCAACATCGCCGACTCGAAGGTCGCGGGCGGCAACCTGACGATCAAGGAGCTGACGAGTGCGTCGACGCCGATCGACGGCGGCGGCTTCGTGTTCAAGGACAACCTGAACCAGAACTGGTTTCCGGGCGACCTCTACAAGAAGACGACCCTGACGAGCCACACGGTGAGCGGCAACACGCTCACGCTCGACTTCAACCTCGCCTTCAACGGCAACCACCCGATCCGCTACCAGATCACGATCGAAGGCAAGGCGCTCCGCATCCGCGTGTTCGACCCGACTTCGAACACGAACCAGTTCGACAACTTCCAGGGCGTCTACTTCGGCTCGACCACCGGCGTTGAGTTCCCCTACGTGCTCCACATGCAGGGCACGCTGGTGCAGCCGCTCGTCATGTTCAAGAACGGCTGGAGCCACTACTTCACGGCGCACACGCTCGACATGTTCCAGAGCAACGCGTCGAGCTACCGGCTCTCGGATCCGTGGAACCCGCCGAAGGGCGTCGACTGGATCTCGCAGAACATCGACACCGCCGCGCAGTACCGCCCGCTCTCCGACGGGAAGCTCGCCGCACCGCTCGACGACACCTACCTCATCTGCGTCTCGAGCAAGATGAAGGACGTGCTCCTCAGCACGACCGCTCCGCAGTCGCCGTATCACGGCGTCCTCTCGAACCGCATGTTCTTCGATGGTCCCGAGAAGGTGTGGAGTTACTACTCGGGCATGTTCGACCTGTACCAGTCGCTCGGCATGTACAACCTCGCCGGGTACTTCTGGAACTGGTCGGCCGCGGGTCCGGACGCTCCCGTGGGAACAAACCTCGGCCCCGACTGGAACCCCGCGCTCGACGCGACGAACTTCCAGTCGATGATCTCGAAGGGGATCAACAACGGTCACTTGCTCGCGGCCTACACCGCGTTCAACTGCCTGCCGCCGACGGCGCCCGGCAGCTACATGGATCCGTCGCGCTACGTGCGCGACGCGGCCGGCAACATCAAGATGTACAACGGCCTCAACGTCCCGCTGGTCGCCGTCGAGGCGTCCGGGCTCTACGCCGCGACCGAGATCCCCACGATCCGCGCACGCGGATTGAACTCCGCCTACCTCGACATCCAGACCTACGGCGGCCTCGCGAAGGCACCCGACGGCGATCACCTCGACCAGATGGCGGGTTCGCCGTGGGCGAAGACGATGCGCCAGGGCTTCGCGGCGCAGAAGGCGTGGTTCGACTCGATGCGCACGACGCTGAACGGCCCGCTGCTCGGCGAGGGCTCCATCGGCGACCCGAACTCGAACATGGAGTACCTCTGGTACGGGTACGTCGACTCGGTCCAGCGCGTCATCAACACGGGCAAGGGCAAGCACGCGAACGAGCAGCCGGCGGGTTCACCCGACGCGCCGACCAACTGGCCGATCATCCCCGAGTACGAATGGCGCGTCGCGGCCCGGCACCAGGTCAATCACGGCAACGGTTTCTATGACCGCATCTTCGGCAAGAGCGAAGGCTCGACGATCGTCAACATGACGACGGGCGACACGATCACGCCGCTCACGCAGGACGCGCGCGACCTCTACAACTCGATGGCGCTCTCGTACGGCCACGCGGGCTTCCTCATCACCAACGGCACGCAGACGACCCACGAGGGGTACATCACGCACGCCGGCGCGGCCGAGACCTACTTCATGACGAACGCCCTGCAGGCGTTCATGTTCTCCGTGCCCGTCGTGGGCATCAACTACTACTGGCACGGGTCGTTCAAGACGTTCGAGCAGATCATCTCGCTCTCCGAGACGGTCGACTCCTTCCGCAAGATCCCGCTCGTCGTCAGCTTCGCGAACGGCATGCGCCTCTACGTGAACAACAGCACGAGCACGCTGAACGTGACCGAAGGCGGCATCAACTACAAGCTGCCCGCGCGCACCGGCTGGCTCGCGTACTGCCAGAACGCGCTGCTCGCGTTCTCCGCGATTCCGCCGGGCACGAACAACAACCGCATCGACTACGTGAATGCCACCGGGCAGTACGAGTACTTCAACGGTCGCGGCGTCGTGAGCGGCTACGGCTCGCTCACCACTCCCGCGAAGCGCACGAAGTACAAGGTCCTCTCGAGCAACTTGACGGTCGAAGAGAACTCGAGCGGCATCCTCAACACGTCCACCGGCACCGCACCGGCCGTCACCGAGGTTCGCGTCTTCCCCGGCGGCAACCAGCACCTCGCGATCGGCGCGCGCGTCGGGCTGCGCGCCATCGCGTTCTATTCGAACGGCGCGGTGCGCGACGTGACGACGCTCGTCGATTGGACGTCGTCGAACCCGGCAGTCGCGACCGCGAACGAGTCGGGCGTCGCGCGCGGCGTGGCGAACGGTCAGACGACGATCACGTCGAGCGCGTTCGGCGGCAAGAGCGTCACGCCGTTCACGATCAGCGTGCCGTGAGCGCGTTCACGCGCTCGCGGATCACTTCGCGGTAGATCTCTTCGACGCGCGTCGCGCGCGCGGCCGTCGTCATCTTCGAGAGGACGAGGGCGCGGCCCGCCGCGCCGAGACGAGCGCGGCGCTCGGGGTCGTCGAGGAGGCGTTCGATCGCGTCCGCCAGAAGTTCCGGCTCGCGCGGGGGCACGAGCAGGCCGGTCGCGCCGTCGAGCACGATCTCGGGGTTGCCGTCGGTGCGCGTGCACACCACGGCGCGCGCCATGGCGAGCGCCTCGCGCACCGTGCCCGTCAGACCCTCGTTGCGCGAGCTCGAGTTCACGAAGACGTCGCACGCGGCGAGCAGCTCCGGCACGTCGCCGCGCCAACCGAGGAAGCGCAGGCGGTCGCCGCACTTCTTCTGCGCGAGCGTGAAGTACTTTTCCTTCCGCTCCTCCGCGGCATTCCCCGCGTGGACGAACGCGACGTCTTTGCGGCGCTCGGCCAGGATTCCGAACGCTCTGATGAACGAAGGCGGGTCTTTGCGCGGGTTCAGCTCGCCGAGCACGAGGACGAGCTTCACGTCGTCGGTGATCCCCAGCTCGCGACGCACGCGCGTGCGGTCGACGCGCGCCGGATCGAAGCGGTCGACGTCGAACGAGCCGTAGACGACCTCGACCTTTCGCGCCTCGACTCCCTGAGCGACCAGCGCGTCCTTCACGGCCGACGCGACCGCGACGATCCGATGCACTCGGCGCGATCGGTGCGCGAGCGCGACGCTCTTGTGCCGGAACTTGTGCGTCGTCCCACGCTGCGACGCGAACACCGGCACGTCGAGCCCGAAGCTCGCCGCGAGCGTGAACAAGAGCGCCTTGTCGCGGTGGACGTGCACCACGTCGAACTCACGCTCGCGGAGGAACGAGCGGAAACGGAGCACTTCTCCCGGCGGGCAGAAGACGCCCTGCGGGTCGTGCATGCCGTGGAAGTGCATTTCCAGGCCCTGTTCGATCCACGGGCGGAACGTCGCATGGACCGGCGTGCCCGCGTCCCACGTGTTCGCGACCACCTCGACGTGATGGCCGCGCGCCTTTTGCTCGCGAGCGAGGATGAGCGCCTGAATGGCGCCGCCGCGCGTCGCGTCGGTGTGCGTGAGCACGTGGAGGATGCGCAGCGGGGCCGTCGAATCCGGGACGACGAGCGGCGCGATGCGACGCGCGATCGGAGACCGAGCGGCGCGCACGAGGCCCACGAGCCCGAGCAGGAGGGCCACTCCGCCGAGCGCGATGGTCAGCATCGACGCGATGTCGAGGGAATTTGGGATTTCGGAGTCCGCGACCCGCGCACGCGCGGCGACGCGCGTGGACAGCGAGTGCAGCTCGGTCGCGCACGCGTCGATCTGCGCGGACACCGCGCTCGCGTCGCGCGCGGAGATCGCGATGTCGCCGCCGGGCGCGCGGATCTGGTCGATCACCTGCCCCACCGACCTCTCGGTCGAGTCGATCAACGCCTTGAGCGCGACGCCTTCGTCCCCGTGAAGGAGGTTCTCGAGTTCGAGCTGGTCGAGCCGATCGTTCTGCCTGTCGAGCGCCAAGAGCCGCGTGGACAGGTCGGACGCGATCGCCGAGCGATCCGACTCGGACGACGGGATCAGCGTGCTGAGCACGCCCGCGCGCAGGTCGAGCAGAGTCTGCAGCACCTGCTCGGAACGGTCGAGCCCGACGACGCCTTCGTCGAGGATCAGGTCGATCTCGCGCCGCACCGACCGGACGTGCGCGAGGACGCCCACCGCGCACAAGACGACGATTCCGAGCGCGATGAGATACCGCCAACGGGAGAGGATCCAAGCACCGACGGCCATCGGGCAGCGCTCCGGCAGGAGGAAGAGCGCGTTCTACCGATCCCGGAGCGGCGGCGCGAGTGCGCCGGTCAGCGCTTCCGGTGCTGGTACAGGAACGATGCGAGAACGAGAAGGATGCCGAGCACGAGGAACGAGCCGATCCGATACGCGAGCTCGATCGTCTTCGTGTCGACCAGGAACACCTTGCCGACCGTGAGGCCGAACGTGGCGAGCCCGGCCCACCGCAGCGCGCCGGCGCGCCGGACGAACCCCGCGGCGACCAGCAGCACGGCGTAGAGCGTCCACGCGACCGACACCCAGACCTGCGCCGCGAACCCGTGGCCGGTGCGACCCCACGCGTAGATCTCCGCGGAGATGACGACGAGCAGCGCCGCCAGGCCGGCCGCCATCGCGACCGCCGAGACGGAACGGGGAGCGCGCGACCGGACGAGAACCGCGACGCCGAGCAGAGCGATCGCCGGGACGAGCGCGCTCGCGAACGTCGGGTTCACGAACGGGTCGGGGGCGAAGCGCGCCGACGATGCCGCGCGCGCGATCGCGATCGCCGCGCCGAGCACGACGAGCCCGATGCCGCCGTCGCGCGCAAATGCGCGCCGCATGACGACCCCGGCCGCAACGAACGCAACGCCGCACGCGGCGCACAGCGGGGCGACCCCGAGCACGTGCCCCGAGCGCCCGAACGCGACGGACTGCGCGGCGCACAGCAGCAGCGCCGCGCCGATGCCGACCTCCGCGACGGCCAGCGCGATGCCGGACCGACGGCGCGCGGCGGCATCCGGACCGCGGGCGCGCGAATCCGTGGCGGCGAAGAACATCGCGGCGATCGGGAGCGCGGCGGCGAGGAACTCGCGGTTCAGGAACGGGAGGGGCTCCGGGGCGTTCGCGAACACCGTTCGCGTGAAGCCGTGGCCAACGCCGAGGAGCGCGAGGACCGGTGCGCCGGCGGCGAACGCCGGCCAGCCGCGACGGCGCGCGACGAGCGCGCAGAGGACCGACGCGACCGCGAACGAGACCGGCAGCTCGAGCCCGCTCGCTCGTGCGTAGATCGCGCCGGCGACGGAGCCGAGCGCGAGGACGTCGAGGGTCGCGACCGCCGCCGTCGATCCCGCGACCGTCCACGCGACGAGACGCGCGCCGAAGAGGTCGGCTGCCGCGAGCACGAGAAAAGCGGCGGCAAAGAACGTGCGATGTTCTTCGCTCCACAGCACGGTCCCGCAACCCGCGAACAGCGCGTTCGCCGCGAACGCGGCAAACAGCGCCGCGATCGGCGGCCGGCGACCGCGCAGCGCCGACGGAACGACGGCGAGGAGGAGCAGCGCGAGCACGAGTGCGAACAGAGTCCCGTTCGCCAGCCAGAACTGGTCGGAGCGGTACCAGCGATCGAGCCACCCCGAGTAGTACACGAGGCTCGCGATCGCGGCCGGCACTTCGAGGCCCGCGATCCGGCGTCGTAGCGATACCGCGAGCACGCCGAGGTCGAGCATCACGAGCCAGCCGGTCAACCCGAGGATCTGGTCTTGACGGTCGGAGAGGAGCGCCGGGGCGAGGAACCCGCCCAGGAACCCGAGGTGCGCGAGGAGCGGCGCGTCGCGTCGGATCGCGAGCACCGCGCCGACCGCGGTGATCGCCACGCTCGCAGCGAATCCGACCGGCCGCCCGACGAGCTCGTAGGGCACCGTCGCGAAGTAGTTCGCGAGATACATCGCTCCGAGCCCGCCCCCCATCAACGCGTGTCCGAACACGTCGAAGCCGCGCTTCCGGAGTCGATCGCCGGCGATCAGACCGACCGCGCCGCCGATCGCCGCGAGCAGGACGCGGCCCGTCGGACCGAGCAGGCCCGTGACGATCGCCCAGCGGAGGAAGTAGGCGACCCCGAACAACACGATCACGACGCCCGCGACGAGCGCGACGCGGCCGCCGACGAACGCCTCGAGGTCGCGCGCCGGTCGATCGACCTTCGCACGGATCACGGGACCTTGTGCGGCGGCGGTCCGCGACATTGCGTCGGTCCGCGGAATCTCGAGGCGCGCGCCTTCGGCGACCGGCGGCGGGGCCGCGGCAGCGGTGCAAGACGCGGAAGCGACGGAGGACTGTGCCTCGGACACCGCGACGGCGGCCGGCGAAGCGGCTTTTCGCAGCTCCGCGACCTGTGCCTCGAGCGCGCTGACGCGCGCGCGAAGGTCGCGCAGATCGGCCCCGTTCTCGTCCGTCATTGCCGACCCTCCCGAGCCGGGAGCCGTTGCCCTCTTCCGGGCAGGGTAAGAACGCGGTCCCGCGGAACGAGTGAACATCGTTCTCTGCTCGGCGATCGCGACCCGGAACTTGAGAGATCTCCGATCGAGAGTCGGCTCGCCGTCACGCCCCGACCGTCGCGATGACGCGCGACCGCGTGCCGAGCGAATCACCGAGCGTCTGCACGCGCTCGGCCACCGGTCCGATCGGCCGTCGCGCGTCGAGCAGCGCGACGAGGCATCCGCCGAACCCGGCGCCGGTCAGGCGGGCGCCGAGCACGCCCTCGGTCGCGACGAGCCCGCGCTGCAGAGCGTCCACGACGCTCGTCGAGATCTCGAAGAGGTCGCGGCACGAGTCGTGGCTCGCGTTCACGAGCGCGCCGCACCGCGCGAGGTCGCCGTCCACGAGCGCCGCGACGAATTCGAGCACGCGCGCGATCTCGAGGACGACGTGCCGCGCGCGACGGACCGCGCGCGGCGCGATGCGCGCCGAGACGGCGTCGAGCATCGGAAGCGTGGCGTCGCGCAACGACGCGACGCCGAGCGCGCGCGAGGCGGCACGGCAGTCTTCGACGCGTTCGTTGTAGCGGGACTCCGTCAGCTCTCGGCGCGTGCCCGAGTCGACGACCGCGACCATGAGCTCGTGCGGCAACGGGACGTTGCGCCAGGTCTCGTCGCGGCAGTCGAGGAGCAGCGCGCATCCCGGCCGACCGAGCGCGCTCGCCGCCGGATCCATCAAGCCGCATTGAACTCCGACGCCCTCGTTCTCTGCGCGCCGCGCGAGCTTCGCGATCTCGTCGCCGGAGATCGAGAGCGAGAACTCTTCCGCGAGCGCGCGCGCCGTCGCGACCAGCAGCGACGCGGACGAAGACAGTCCGGCGCCGATCGGCAGGTCGCCCGCGACACCCACGTCGAAACCACCGACCGCCCGTCCGGCGGACGCGAGCGCGGCGGCCATCGCACGGGGATAGATCGCGCACGCGTCGCCCTCGAGGTCGCGGCTCGCGACGCGGATCGCGTCCCGCCCGGTCCATCCGTTCGCGCGCACGGCGACGGCGGTGCCGAGCGCGAGCGGCATCGGCAGCACGACGCCGTCGTTGTAGTCGACGTGCTCGCCGATCAGGTTGACGCGGCCAGGAGCGAACGCGACCGACGGCGGCGCTCCACCCGGGAACGCGTGCTCGAGCGTCGCGCGGGCGGCCGCGACCAGCGATTCGTGCACTCCCACCCTCCGTCCGCGCGCGCGGCGCGGGACGCGCCGGTTGATCACGGTTCGTGGAACGGTATCATCCCCCGATTCTGCGCGGCGCTCGATCCCGCACCGCGCGGAGACCGACGAACATGGTGGGTGTAGCTCAGTTGGTTAGAGCACCAGACTGTGGCTCTGGGAGTCGGGGGTTCAAATCCCCTCATCCACCCCAAAACGCCCGCGGGCCGGCCGGTGATCCGCCGGTCGGCCCGCTCGCTTCCCGTGCGGAAGGACGGCGGGTAGCGTGACACGACGACAACGCGACGCGCGCCCGTAGCTCAACTGGACAGAGTATCGGGCTTCGAACCCGAGGGTTGCAGGTTCGACTCCTGCCGGGCGCGCCACACGCGTTGGGAGGCCCGATCGCTGCGTTGCATCGGGCTCGCCGTGTCTGCAGATGACACTGTCTTCGCCCGATGCGCCTTGCGCTCGGGCCTCCCAACGCGTGTGGCACCCGACGAATTCGGTTCTCCGCGTGGACTCTGCCCCCGATCGCTGCGTTGCATCGGGCTCGCCGTGTCTGCAGATGACACTGTCTTCGC
>CAZOLL010000126.1:0-962 GCA_964580365.1 uncultured Phycisphaeraceae bacterium | reverse complement strand
TCGGTTCTCCGCGTGGACTCTGCCCCCGATCGCTGCGTTGCATCGGGCTCGCCGTCTCGCGGGGCAGACACCGCCTTCGCCCGACGCGCCTTGCGCTCCGTATCGTTTCCCACCCGACTAAGCGATAGCTTATGCGAACGAAATGGACGTCGCACGCATTCGCAAGTCCCACGGCCTGACGCAGACGCGCCTCGCGGCGCTGGTCGGCGTGCACCCAATGACCGTGAGCAAGTGGGAGCGCGGGGTGCTCGAGCCCGGCCCGTTCGAGCGCTCGATCCTTCATTCGCTGGCGAAGGCGCCCGGCAGCGGTCCGCCGTCGATGGCGGAGCTCGCGGGCGTCCTGAATCGGGCCTTCATCGAAGTCGCCGAGGTGGAATCCATGCTGCTGAGCGCGAGCAACCAATTGCGCGGTCGCGTCATCGAGCTCGAGACCGGCCCGGTGTCGACCCGCGTCGTCCTCGAGATCGCTCCGAAAGTGAAGATCACGTCGGTCATCACCACCGCGTCGGCGAAGCGGCTCGGCCTGAAGCTCGGGATGAAGGCGACCGCGATCATCAAGGCGACCGAGGTCATCCTCGGCACGGAGGCGAAGTGATGCGCGCCTCGCGTCTCCTCGCGGTGTTCTCGCTCGCGCTCCTCCCTCTCCTCTCGATCGCGTGCGATCGCGGGCGATCGAGCGAGGAGCGGACCGAGCTCATGGTCTTCGCCGCCGCGAGCACGACCGACGTGCTAAAGGAGCTCGCCCCCGCATTCGAGGAGGCGCGGCACGTCCGGGTCGTCTTCAACTTTGGGTCGTCCGGCGACCTGGCGCGACAGATCGTGGCCGCAGACGCGGCGGACGCGTTTCTCTCCGCGGACCCCATCGAGATGGACAAGGTCGCCGGCGCGGACCGCGTCGTCCAAGGGTCGCGGACCGACCTCGTGTCGAAGCTGACGGATGGCTTCCAAGAACGGCAGCGACT
>CAZOLL010000125.1:0-9759 GCA_964580365.1 uncultured Phycisphaeraceae bacterium | reverse complement strand
GAACCTCCGGCGGTGCCAGTCGACGAAAAGAGCGTGGCCGGGCTCGTCCCGCAAATCCGTGAGCTCGTCGAATCCGCGGTCCGCACTCGCGGCGACCTTGCCGAGTTTCGGCGGTTCTACACCCAGCGTCTGCAGGAGGAGCTGCAGCGCGCCGAGGGCGACGCGCGGCGCGAGAAGAGACTGAAAGACGACCTCGAGCCAATCTGTTACGCCGAGGTGGTCGGCGCGAACGGCGCGCTGCGGAAGGAGTGGTTCGCGCGGGCGAACATTCGAGTCGACGGTGCCGGGCCGTATTCGACGGAGGTGCCGTTCTCCGACGACGGGCGGACGTTCACGCGCGAGCCCGAAGCAGCGGAATGTGCAATCAGTCATCGACGGCTGCCGGCGTGCGCGCTCGGGGTTTGCTCGGTGTCCGGCACACGCGCGCTCCGCAGTCTGATGGTCGAATCCGCGCGCTCCCGGCGCCCGATGATTCCCGAGCACGCGGTCACGTGCGAGGAGAGTGGGCGCATCCTTCACCCCGACGAGACCGGGCGATGCGCCGCGACCGGGCGGTTGGTCGACTCGACCTTGCTCGTGAAGTCGGAGTACTCGGGGAAGCTCGCGCTCGAGCGAGCCACCGGGCGGTGTGAGTTCTCCGGGAAACGCGTTCTGCTCGACGAACTCGTGGTGAGCGAGGTGTCGGGCAAGAAGAGCGTGGTCGGCGATGTCGTCCGCTCCGCGGTGTCCGGCACCGTCGGCGACAAGAGCGAGCTCGTGAGGTGTGAGGTCACGGGCGACTGGCTCTTGCCGATCGAGTCCGGGCGCTCGTCGGTGTCGAAGCGGACGGTACGGGCCGATCTGCTGAAACCTTCGGAGAAAAACCCGGCCCGCGTCGGCGTCGCCGAGGAATTCGTGCCGTGCTCTGTAACCGGCAAGCGCTTGCTCGCCGACGAGGTCGTTCGATCCGACCAGTCCGGGAAGTGGTTCGACCGGGAGCTCGCAGAGAAGTCGGAAATCTCGGGCAGGATCGGGGCCCCCGGCGAGATGGAGTCGTGTTCGGTCAGCGGAAAGCGTTGTCTCGAACGCGAGCTATCGGCCTGCGCGGAAACGGGGCGGCGGGCGTTGCGCGAGCACCTCATCGAAAGTGTCGTGTCACGAAGGATGCTGCATCCGGATCGCGTCGTGCGATCGGACCGGAGCGGCCGGCCGGCCGCGCGGTCCGAGACCGTCCGCTGCGAGTGGACCGATCGCGTGCTGCTTCCGGACGAGACCGAGCGGTGCGCGTTGACCGGCCTCGTCGTGGACGCCGAGGAGGTCGATCGTCGGCATCGGGCGCTCGCGCCGCTCATCCGGCTGCTGCGTCGGGGGGACGACGGCGTCGCGGACGCGGAGCTCACGAACCGAGTGACCGCGACCGGCGATCCTCGCGTCAAGGGGATCAAGTCTCCCCACGGCGAACCTGCACCGAGCGGCGCGCTCGTCGCGGTGTGCGGCTCGGTGCTGCGTCTTTGGCCACCCGGGCGCGCGTGGTTGTTGTTCGTGTTGTCGACCGGCGCCGACGAATTGCGCGGCACGGTCGCGCGTTGCCGGCGCTCCGCGACGGGAGCCCTCGAGTCGTTCGAGCCGATCGAGTGATCGGATTCACCGTCACTCACGCTCCGGAGCATCGTTCGGCGGCTCGGCAACCCTCTCCAACGGGCGAATCAATGATTGATTGTTGGCGATGTCGATTGCATCGCGGAGCCGGAAGAAGTCCTCGGACGGAATCTCTCGTTGACTCGTTTGGAGATGCCGACCCCAGTTCGATCCCACGTCCTTGGGGATGAACGACAGCGAGCGCGTCATGCGGCGAAAGTCCACGCCAACCGTGGCGATCGACAGGAACATCAGTCGGATGCGCCACGGGTATTCGCCGTCTTCCCAAACGCGCACGTGGTCTTCGAAGACGTCGCCGGACACGACGCCCCAGGCCGCGACCTCGCTCGCCCCCTTCACATAGACGACGAACGGGTCGCCCGACTTCATCGGCTCGATCCGCGCGCGGCGCGCGTTGCCCCAGAGGCCGAGGCGGCGCATCACTCGAAAGTTGTCGCGGTTGCTCACGAGCAGCCAGCACCGGCGGCCGCTCGCGAGCTCCGGCGTGACGATGATCTTGCCGATCGACGCTCGATAGCTGTCCAGAGCCTCGAGGTAATCTCCGCCGGACAGCGCCGCGTCGACGATCGATTGGCGTCGCACTCGCAGCGCGGCGTAGCTCGACCGGAGCCGTTCATCGACAGCGACAGCGAGCGGGTCGCTCCAGAGCGTGTCGAGGTACTGTCGGACGTGAGTGAGCACCGGTTCGTTCGATGGTCCTTCGATCACCACGGCGGCTTCGTGGTTGCGCCGCAAGCCGCCGGCGGTGAAGTTCGCCGAGCCGACGATCGCGGCCGCGGTCCCGCCGGAGCGGCGCGCGAAATACACCTTGCGGATGAAAGACGCTGCTCGCGTCCATCGCCGGCGCGAGCCCCGGGCTGAGAAACGCGCGCACGTCGCCGCCCGCGCGCGCGAGCCGGTCGAGCACTTCGAGATCGGTCTGCTGGAAATCCGTCCCCGCGAGGAACCGCATCCGCGGCGGCGCCGACTCGAGCGCGCGCTGCTCTGCGAGCCCGCTCTGCTTGGCGAACGCGACTGCAACGACGAGCTCTTCGGCGCCGGACGCGATCTCGGTCAGCGCGTCCGACACCACGGCGTCGCGGTTGTCGAGGAACCTCACCCGCACGGGGGCAGGGTAGCGGTAGCCTGTCCGTCTGTGTCGACTGAGCTGTCGCCGCGAGCCGTATCGTGGCTGCGCGGCAGCGGTGGGGAATCGCGATGAAAGCCCAGGATCTCCAGTTCGAACGGATCATCGACGGCGCGAAGCAGTTCGTCGTGCCGGTCTTCCAGCGCGACTACAGCTGGGGCCAAGCGCAGTGCGAGCAGCTGTGGCATGACATCGTGCGAGTCGGCGGGGCCGAAGCCGGCGCGAAGCACTTCCTCGGCTCGATCGTGTACGTCCAGGGACGCGAGCACTCCGCCGGCTTCAACCAATGGCTGTTGATCGACGGGCAGCAGCGGCTCACGACTCTGACGCTGCTCCTCATCGCCTTGCGGAATCGCGTGACCATGGCACCGCCGGCCGGCGATTCCGTTCCGACCGCGGACGAGATCCACGAACGCTTCCTCGTGAACCGCCACGCAAGAGGCGATCTGCACTGGAAGCTCCAACTGCGACGCGACGACGACCGAGCGCTTCGCGCGCTGATCGATCGCGAAGAACCTCCCGCAGATGCGGCCGAGAACGTCGTCGAGAACCTCCGCTATTTCGAGAAGCGCCTCGAGGACGAGGACCTTTCGGTGTTGTGGCGCGGGATTCAGCGCCTCGTTCTCGTGGACGTCGCCCTGACCTACGGGCACGACGACCCCCAACTGATCTTCGAGAGCCTCAACTCCACCGGGCTCGAGCTGACGCAGGCGGACTTGATCCGCAATTACATCCTGATGCGGCTCGATGAAGCGCAGCAGACGAGGCTGTACGAGAAGTACTGGAGCCGCATCGACGACCTGTTTCGCGGCGGCGGGCGGACCTTCGACGCATTCGCGCGCGACTACATCGCGATGCGCACACGGGCGAGCCGGCAGGTGCGCGCCGATGACGTCTACCGGGAGTTCCGGGACTTCGTTCGGACGCTCGACGGGGACGCGAGCATCGAGCCGCTTCTCGAGCACATGCTGCGCTTCGCTCGTCATCATGCGGCGTTCTCGCTCGACCGCGGAGCTCGCGACGACGTGGCTCCCGCACTGCGCCGATTGAACGGCCTCGCCGACGTCGCGGCGGTCCTCGTGATGCGACTGTCCGACTGCCACGAGCGGGAAGCTCTTTCGACATCGGACTTCCTGGCCGCGCTCGGGCTCGTCGAAAGCTACCTCGCTCGCCGCAGCGTCTGCGGCATGCAGACGCGCGGCTACTGGCAGACGTTCGCGAGTTTGAGCAACACGGTCGACGAGAAGTCACCGCTCATGAGCCTGAAGGTGGGGCTGGGGCGGCTCGGTGCGAGTTATCGCTTCCCGACCGACGAGGAGTTCGAGCGGGAGATCCGCACTCGCGATCTCTACGGCATGCGGATCTGCCACTACTTGTTGGATCGACTCGAGAACCACGGCTCGAAGGAGCCGACCAACACGAGCGGCTATTCCGTCGAGCACGTGTTGCCTCAGAATCCACGGCTGTCGAGGGAATGGCAGCGGGTGCTCGGCGACGAATGGCGCCGGGTGCAATCCACCTGGCTGCATCGGCTCGGGAACCTGACGCTAACCGGATACAACAGCACCTACTCCGACCGTCCGTTCTCGGAGAAACGTGACATGGTCGGCGGGTTCGGGGACAGCTCGGTCTGGCTGAACAAAGACCTGAAGAACGCGGCCTCCTGGAACGAAGCCGCGATCGAGGCACGCGGCTGTCGCCTGGCCGCGCGTGCGCTCCAGGCGTGGCCGGCGCTGGACGTGAACCAGGAATTGGTGGATGCCGCGGCCCATGCGGAGCTCGTCGATCGGTCGAAACGCCGCGACGTGAAGCAGGTCGCGATGTCGGCGAGGGCGCAGGCGCTGTTCACCGCCCTTCGTCCGCGCGTCCTCGCGCTCGGCCCTCAAGTCGTCGAGATCGCGGAGAAGAAGTCGGTCAGCTATCACGCGGCGAACTTCTTCGTCGAAGTGCTGCCGCGCGAGCGGCGTCTCGTGCTGTTGATCGACCTCGACCTCGCGGAGTGCGGCGCGAAAGACGACAACACGTTCGATGCCGGCGAGTGGCGTTTCCTCGCGAACGCCGTGAACGCGGGTGGGGTGATCTACTACCTGAACGATGTCGCGCAGGTCGACGCGGCGTTGAAGCTGATCCGGCAAGCGCACGATCTGTCGCTTCGCTGACACGGAGTGCGGACCGATCTGAGCGTGGGTGATCCCACCCCGCGCCTCCTACCCCACGCCCCCCGCGACCATGTTCATCACCAGCCGAACCATCACCTCCCGATCCTTCGGGTCCGACTCCGCCACCAGCATGTTGCCGTCCGCGAACGGATGGTTCTTGATGACGAAGTAGAGGAGGTGCGCGGCCTTCGACTCGATCGTCGGATAGGCCGGCTTCCCGAACACCGTCTGGTCGAGGTTGCCGAGCAGCGACGCGAGACCGTCGGCTCGCTCCTGGCCGAACAGCTGCGTCGCGTCGCCGCGTTCGATCAGGTCCGCCTTCAGCTTCGCGATCGCGCGGCGCGCCTCCGCCGGCTTCGGGAGCGATCCGCCCGCGACGCCTCGCGGCTCCGACAGGAGCCCCTCGTCGAAGCGCTGCAGCAGCAGGAACGTCTGCGTGTAGCGCGCGATGATGTCGACGAGTCCGCGACCTTGGTCGGTCGTCAGCGACTCGCCGCTGGCGGTCTTGCGGACCAGCGCGAGCGCCGCTTCCAGTTCCCGGGCGTTCCGTTCGAAGCGCTGGCGATTGAGCGTGTAACCGCGAACGAGGTGATCTCGCAGAGTCGCGGTGGCCCACTGCCGAAAGCGGACGCCTCGCTGCGAGTGGACGCGGTAGCCGATCGAGATGATGGCATCGAGGTTGTAGTGCTTCACCTGTCGGCGGATCGTTCGCTTGCCCTCGGATCGAACTACCGAGAAATCCTCGGTAGTTGCGCGTTCCACGAGCTCGCCATCGGCGAAGACGTTCTGAAGGTGCAGGCCGACGTTGTCGGTGGAGGTGTCGAACAGCTCCGCCATCTGCCGCTGCGTGAGCCACACCGTGTCCCGCTCCAGCCGAACATCGACGCGCACGCCGCCGTCGGGCGTTTCGTAGACGAGGATCTCTCCGCCGGGCTGTGCCGCCTTCACGCGGCGCAGCTTGCCAGAATCGAGCGACGCGGACGAGCATGCCACGCCACGAATGTCGCGCTGCGCGCGCCGCCCGCCTCACCCCGCTCTCCACGACCCCGCGCGCCGATTTCCGGTTCGCCGCCCCACCCGCCCCACCGCGCGCGAACCGCCCATTCTCCCACGTATACCATCGCTATTGACCGGTGGGGCGGGTGGGGCGGCTTCCAGCCGAATCGTTCGGCGGCCTCCGTGCGCCCATTCCCGCCGCACATCGATCCCCACCCTTCTCAACGGCACCTCCAACTCCGTCAGCCTCTGCGACAACGACCACGCGTTCACCGGCCAGTCCTTCCCCTTCGTCGCGCGCGTGCGGCCGGCGCTGATCTTCTCGAACAACTCTTTCGCCATCCCCTTCCAACTCCCGCCGGCCTTCTTCACCAACGCTCCGATCGCCTCGACCAAGTCGTTCCCCTCGACGACGACCTGCGCTTGACGGTCGGCGTTCCGTTCCAGCGCTTCCTCGAACTCCTTCGCGCTGCTCCCCGACGCGATCGCGGCGGCCGCGCCCCAGCGCGCGAAGTCGGCCATCCTCGGGGATCTTCCGAGCTTCACCTCCGGCTCGATCGCCATCGCTCGCGACAGCGTCGCGAACAACGCCGCGAGGATCTTCGGCCGCGCGGCTTCGAACTTCGCGCGCAGCTCCTGCTCTGGACGACGCTGCTCGGGAGCGATCGCGTTCAGCTCGATCAACAACAGGCGGTCGAGCAGGTCGGGCTGCGCGGCGGGGACGTTCACGCCGGTCATCAAGATCGGACGGCGGAAGTCGAACAGCACGTCGTCGTCGTCGCTGTACAGCTCGCGCTTCGAGAAGCCGCCGCCGGTCACCGCGCGACACAGGAAGTCGGCCTGCCGCTGACTCAAGCGACTGAGGTTGTCGAAGAACGGCACGGCGTGATGCGCGAGCAGTTGTGCGAGTTCGGCGCCGCCTTGCCCGAGGTCGAGCGACAGGACGCTGCTCGGGTCGAGCAGGCCGCGCAGCCATCGCGCCTGCGTCGTCTTCGCGCTGCCCTGCGGACCGTGCAGACACAACGCCGGACACGGCACGTGCGGCAACAACGCCGTGACGAGCCACGCCTGCACGAGCAACGCGTCTTCGGGGTGCGCGAGGTTCAAGAACGGACTCAGCTCCGCGAGCAACGCGCCGGCGCGCTCGCGCGATCGTGAAGACCTTGCGCGCGCCGGCGCGGGCAACGCGAGCTGATGGCTGAAGCGCCGGAACAACACCGGCGGCGCCGCGACGACTTCGGCGCCGCGCGACGTCACTCGCACCGCGCGGCCGCTGTCATCGGCGAGATCGATCCACAGCTCCGGCGGCGCGCCGGCGAACCGCAGCGGGACCGTGCGCTCGCTCCCCTCGAACAGCGCGCGCGCCGCAAGCACCTCGACCGCCGCGGACAACGCGCCGTCCTGCGCGCCGATGCGCGTCTCGCGATACAGCGCGTGCCGCAACCACATCCGGAACTCGCGGCCGCGCACGCGCACCGCGCGCCGCCCGGCGGCGGTTGCCGGCGCTTTCGCGTCGCCCGGAAGCACGGCATACGGCTCGCGCCGCTCGTCGTGGAACAGCTCGACGCGCCCGCCGATCGCGATCAACGCGTCGGCCGCGCGGCTCGGCAGGCCGCCGGCCTTCTCGTCGAGCCGCGGCGCGTGGACGTGCACCTTCGCGCCGCGCCCCGTCAGGAACGCCGCGAGGGCTTTCACGAGCCCGCGCGCGTGCGGCCGCGCCGCGGACGGCGACTCGAGCACGATGCGAACCTCGCGACCGGCCAGCTCGATCGCGTCCCAATCCGCGAGCGGTTCGCCGCGCGCGTCGCGCCAGCGGCCGGGGCCGGCGATCGCGACGGCGCACAGACCTCGAGCGGCCGTCGCGTCGGCCGCGAGCGGCGACGCGACGACGTGCAACGGGACCGATGCATCGGCGAGCGCCGCGCGACAGCGCGGCGGCACGTCGAGCGTTCGCCTCGCGCGATGCGGCGACTCGAACTCGATCGGCACCCCGAAGCGGACGCGCGGAAGATCGGGCCGCAGGCGCACGAGCGTCTCGCGCCCCGACGGTCCACGCACGGGAACCAGCAACGCGGGAGCCCGCCGCTGAGGTCGCGAGAAACCGAGCGTCGCGAGCGATCGTGCCGACCGCGCCGATCGGTAGCCGCGCTCCTTCGCGACTCCTTCCGTCACGCCGGAAGCACGCAACAGCGCGGCGTGCTGCGGCAAGAATCGCAGGCCGTTCGAGGCGGAGTCATCGGACGCCGCGCCGCGCGAGCGGCGTGCGGTTTTCTTTCGTCGGGACATCGCTCCCTCCGGTGCAGTGCCCATCCGCGTCCGGTGCTGGGTTCACGGAGCAGCGCGGGATTCCTTGCGCGAGATTCGCGAGAAGTCGCGTGGAGTGGGGGGAACGGCTTCGAGCGCGCCTCGCCGCGGCTCGACTTGTCTTGTCGCGCTAACAAACCGCGCCCCGCGTGCGTCTCCTGGGCGCGCCGCGAGCGCTTCGCGAAACGGACGTCCGCCACGATGAACTCGAACCTCGGTCTTTTCCCGCGCGCACTCTTCGTCCTCGCTGCGTTCCCCGTCGCCGCCGTCGCCGCCGTCGCGGTGGGCGCGCAAGACCCGGCGCCGGTTCGCAAGCCGGAACAAACTGCGGTTGCCGCACCGCCGCCCGCGATCGGCGAGGTCGTCCCCGCGACCGGCCCATCCGTGATCTACGTCCACCAATCCGCGAACGGCGACTACTGGTTCGGCAGCAACGACGCCGGGGTGTACCGCTTCGACGGCAAGACGCTCGTCCAGTTCACGATGAACGACGGTCTCGTCAGCAATCGCATCCGCGGCATCGACGAGGACGCGAAAGGCAACCTCTACTTCACCAGCTATGAAGGCATCAGTCGGTTCGACGGCCGCGCCTTCACGACCTTGCCGGTGGCGGTCGGATCGAAGTCGGATTGGAAGTTGGAGCCGGAGGACTTGTGGTTCGTCGGCCCGCCGGATGCCGGCATCGTGTACCGATTCGACGGCGAATCGCTGCCCGCGCTCGCGTTCCCGAGCACACCGCTCGGCGATCGGCACTTCCGCGAGATGCCGCGCGACAAGTTCCCGAACGCGATCTACAACCCGTACGACGTGTACTTCATCCTCCGCGACTCGCGGGGCAACGTCTGGTTCTGCACGACGTGCGTCGGCGTGGCCCGGTTCGACGGCAAAGGGTTCCGCTGGGCGACCGACCGCATCCTCACGATCGCGCCGGTCCGATCCGTCATCGAGGACAAGACGGGGAACTACTGGTTCACCTTCAGCGGAAGCGGCACCGTCGACGGGTTTCGCCCGGTCGAGGGGTTCTCCGAAGTGCAGGGGGGCGCGAAGGGCACGATCGTCGACGGCATGACGGTGATCGAGAGCGACGACGGCGACGTGTGGACGGGCAACCTCGCCGGCATCGTGCTCCGGTTCCGCGGCGAGCACGCCACCGAGTATCGGGTCCACGACGGCGAGACGCCGATCCAAGTGTTCGCGATGTACAAGGACCGCAAGGGCATCGTCTGGCTCGGGACGCACAACGGCGGCGCGTACCGGTTCAACGGGAAGGTGTTCGAGAAGTTCGTTCCGTGACGCGGCGCTCGCGTCACCTCCGCCGTTGCCGCATGCGCCGCGCCGCCTCGGGGATTCGGGCGACGAACGCCTGGCGCACCATCTGCGCCGCCGTCGCGCGATCGAAACTCGGCGCGTTCCCCTGCGCGATGAGCGGCTCGCACTCCTTCAAGCTGAACGGCTTCTCCGCCTGACGCAGCTCGATGATGCGCGACAGTGGCAAGCCGCTGAGCAGCTGCATGGTGAAGAAGACGCGGCCCTGAT
>CAZOLL010000124.1:5695-9776 GCA_964580365.1 uncultured Phycisphaeraceae bacterium | reverse complement strand
GGCAAGTCGACCTTCATGAAGATGGTGCTCGGCATCGTGCGCCCGACCTCCGGCGGCGCGCACGTCCACGGGCACGACGTCGCGAAGCACCCGCTCGCCGCGCGCGCGCGCATCGGATACCTGCCGGGCGACCTCGGCCTCTACCCCTCGCTCACCGGGCGCTCGCTGATCGACTTCCTGCTCGCCTTCCATCCCCGCTCGGATCGCGCGCGCGTCGAGGCGCTCGCGACGCGGCTCGACGTCCCGCTCGACCGGCGCGTGAAGGCGTGCTCGTCGGGGATGCGCCAGAAGCTCGGGCTGATCGCGGCACTCTCGTGCGGCGCCGATCTCCTCGTGCTCGACGAGCCGACGCGCGGGCTCGACCCGACCAGCCAGGTCGTGTTCCTCGAGCTGCTCGAGGAGGCGCGCGCGCAGGGCGCGAGCGTCTTGCTCTCGTCGCACATCCTCGACGAAATCGCGCGCGCGTGCGACCGCATCGAGTTCATCGACGGCGGCCGGCTGGTCGACAGCGGCGCGATCGACCGCGCGCGGGCGCGCTTCCGCGCGGAGGTTCGCCTGACCTTGCGCGCGCCACTCGCAAAGGACGCGGGCGTCGCCGCGACGCTCGCGGCGCTTCCGGGCGTCGCCTCCGCGCGCGACGAGCGCACGCACTGGCTCCTTGTGCTCGACGGCCCGGTCGAGCCGCTGCTCGCCGCGCTCGCGCGACTGCCGGTCGAGTCCATCGAGTACAACCGCCCCGGCCTCGCCGACCTCTACCGCGCGCTCTACCTCGAGCGCCACGCCGGAGCGCGCGCGTGATGCTCGTGCGGCGCATCCTCCGAGAGGACTGGTGGAAGGTCTCCGCGCTGTTCGCGATCCTCTTCGCGAACATGGTCGCGACCGTGTTCGCCTACCCGACCTTCCAGGCGAACTACGCGATGCTCGCGAACCTCGTCCCGAACTTCATGGGCTTCGTGAAGAACGCGCTGAACGAGGCGGGCAAGGGCGGGCTGCCCGTCTTCATGGCGGTGAACCACTTCTTCAAGGGCGCGAACGTCATCGGTCCCGCCGCCGCGATCGTGCTCGCGCTCGGCACCGTGGTCCGCGAGGTCGAGATCGGCTCGATCGGCCTGCTCCTGTCGCGGCCGATCTCGCGGCGCCGCATCCTGTGGACGTTCGCCGCTTGTCACGTGCTCGAGCTGCTCGTGCCGATCTTCCTCGTGTCCGCGCTCATCCCGATCACCGCCGCGCGCGGGATCGACCGCGACGTGCCGCTCGCGCCGTTCCTCGTGTCGAGCTGCCACGCCGCCGCGTTCGTCTCTGCCGTGTACTGCATTGCGATCCTCGCGGCGGTCGTGTTTGCCGAGCAGATCCGCGTCGCGGCTTTCGCGGGCGGCGTGTGCGTGGTCTCCTTCCTCCTGTACTTCATCGACGCGACGCGCCCCTACACGCTGTACGCGCTGTCGTCGATCGAGGGATACATGGCGATGGCGCGCGGCGACGGGCTGCCGCTCGTGCGGTTCTTCGGGTGCATCGGCATCGCGGTCGCCGCGCTCGGGACGGCGACGATCCTGTTCGAGAAGAAGGACTACTGAAGGAGGAGGCGATGAGAGCTGCGGTCGGTGGACTCGTCGTGTTCGGGTAGGACCGATGCCGCGCGTCGTCTCGCTGTTGCCGTCGTCGACGGAGATCGTGTGCGCGCTCGGCGCGCAGGACGAGCTGGTCGGCGTCTCGCACGAGTGCGACCACCCGCACGGCGTCGAGGCGCTGCCGAGGCTCACGCGCGCGAAGTCGTTTTCCGCCGTCACGAGCCGCGGCATCGACCGCTCGGTGCGCGATCTCGTGCGGGACGCGCTCGGCGTGTACGACCTCGACGTCGAGCGCTTCGCCGCGCTCGCGCCGGACGTCGTCATCACGCAGGACCTCTGCGACGTGTGCGCCGTCGCGTTCCCCGCGGTCGAGTCCGCGGTGCGCTCGATCGCCGGCCGCGACGTCCGAATCGTCAACCTGCACCCGACGCGGCTCGACGACGTGCTCGGCGACATTCGACGCATCGCCGTCGCGCTCGGGCGAGAGGACGCGGCGGAGTCGCTGCTCGAGTCGCTCGCCGCGCGCATCGCGTCGGTCGGTGCGCGCTCCGCACGCCTGCGCGCGCGGCCTTCGGTCGTGACGATCGAATGGCTCGACCCGGTGATGCCCGGCGGGACGTGGATGCCGGAGCTGATCGAGATCGCCGGCGGCCGCCCGCTGCTCGCGTCGGCGGGCCAGAAGGCGGGTCCCGTGTCACGCGAGAGGCTCGAGTCGATCGCGCCGGACGTCGTGCTCGTCAAACCGTGCGGCTTTCCGCTCGCGCGCACTCTCGAGGAGCTCCGTCTCCTGCGCGAGCAGCTCCCGTGGGACCTCTGGCCGGCGTCGCGCGCCGGGCGCGTGTACCTCGCCGACGGCAATGCGTACTTCAACCGACCCGGCCCGCGCATCGTCGACTCGCTCGAGATCCTTGCGGCATGCATCCATCCGGACGAGTTCTCCGACTTCCGCGATCGCTACCGTGGCGCCTTCGTTCGCATCGATGCGGACCTTCGCGTGCGAAGGGAACCGGCATGAACGGCGACCTCCCGCGCGACCTTCGCGTGACGGACACGAACGGCAGTTCGCTTCTCATCGTGAATGCGTCGAACGTCGCGCGCGACCTCCGCGGCAAGTTCGGGGCGGACGCATCGGGCGCGAGCCTCAACGGCACGATCGCGGTCGGCCGCGACCTGAAGCTCGCGCTGGGAGGCGGCCCGAGCTTCATCAACGGCACCATGCCCGCGGTCACGATCGGCCGGAAGCTCACGTTCACGTTCGGCGGCATCTCGGTGACCGGCACGCAGACGGTCGACTCCGGCGCCGGCAACGACACCGGACCTTGACGCGCGCCGCGCGATTGCGGAGCGTGGGCGGAATCGCCGCTCGATCGGAACCGCCCCCATGACCGCACCGTCCCGCTTCCGGCTCGCGTCCGCGACGGACGTGCTGCGCCGCACGCCGTCCGTGCTCGCCGAGATGCTCCGCGACCTCCCCGATGAATGGCTGCACTCGAACGAGGGGAAGGACACGTGGAGCCCGTACCAGGTCCTGGGTCACTTCATCCACGGTGAGCGCACGGATTGGATTGCACGCGCGCGCATCATCCTCGAGCACGGCGACGCGCGCGCGTTCGACCCGTTCGACCGCTTCGCGCAGGACAAAGAGCCGCGCCGCCCCGCGGGCGAGATGCTCGAAACGTTCGCCGCGCTGCGCGCGGAGAACCTCGCGATCCTCGAGGGCTTCCGCCTCACCGATGCGGACTTCGCGAAGAAGGGGAAGCACCCCGCGCTCGGCGGGGTGACGCTCGGAAACCTGCTCGCGACCTGGGTTGTGCACGATCTCGGGCACGTTGCGCAGATCTCGCGCGTCATGGCGAAGCAGTACGCGAATGAAGTCGGGCCTTGGGCGGAGTACCTCCCGATCCTCACTCGGAAGTGAACTGATGCCGGGCCCGAACTCGAACTCGAGTCGCGAGGAACGAGACTCGGCCCCGAGCCTGTGAGTCGCGGGGGCGGGGTGCGGGGCGCTGAATGTCGCTGTTGGACGTCGTCACAAAGGAGTGAAAGAACATGGCAAAGACCAAGGCGCCGGCGCTTGGATCGATCGGCTGGCACGATCTCACGGTGAAGAGCGCGCCGAAGGTGCGCGACTTCTACAGGGCCGTCGTCGGCTGGAAGAGCGGCGAGGTCGAGATGGGCGGGTACTCCGACTTCACGATGCACCAGCCGAAGGACGGCGAGTGCGTCGCCGGCGTGTGTCACGCACGCGGGAAGAACGCGGATCTGCCGGCGCAGTGGTTGATGTACGTCATCGTGAAGGACGTCGCGAAGGCGGCGCGGATTGCGAAGAAGCGCGGAGGCAAGGTCGTCGTGAAGCCGAGGGAGGTGATGGGCGGGAAGTTCGCAGTCGTGAAGGATCCGGCGGGGGCGGTGATCGGGGTGTACCAGCCGCCGAAGTAGGAACTCGGGCCCTCGCGGCGCGGGTCCGCGGTCGGCTCGGTTTCGCGCCCCTCACCGGTCGGCCGGTTCACCGG
>CAZOLL010000124.1:391-5595 GCA_964580365.1 uncultured Phycisphaeraceae bacterium | reverse complement strand
CCGGTCGGCCGGTTCACCGGGTGCCCGGCAACCGGGGCAAGCTCAGAGACCCGTCCTATACTCCGCGTCCATGCCCTCTCCCGGACTCGAGCTCCCCCTCTCGCGCCCGGGCCCCGTCCGCTGCGGCCCTCCTCGCAAGTCCCGCCGCGCCCTCTTCCGCGCCCTCGCCCTGGTCGGAGTCCACGTCGCGATCCTCGTGCATGTCGCGCACTGGAAGATCACGGGGAGCACTCTCACTCCGATGGAGCCGTCGGAGTCGATGCAGACGCTCGAGAACGGGTACGTGAACGCGGGCTTCGTCTTGTTCGTCGCGGCGATCGTGCTGACGCTCGTGTTCGGGCGGTTCTTCTGCGGTTGGGCCTGCCACGTCGTCGCGTACCAGGATCTGTGCGCGTGGATCCTGAAGAAGCTGAAGCTGCGGCCGGGGGCGCTGCGCTCGCGGCTGCTCGTCTTCGTTCCGCTGGGTGCGGCGCTGTACATGTTCGTGTGGCCGCAGGTGCTGCGGCTCGACGAGGGTCGCGCGTTCCCGACGCTGCGGGCGCACTTCTCGACCGACTCGTTCTGGCAGACGTTCCCCGGGCCGTTGATCGCGACGCTGACGATCCTCGTCGACGGCTTCCTCGTGGTGTGGTTCCTCGGCGCGAAGGGGTTCTGCACCTACGGCTGCCCGTACGGCGCCTTCTTCGGCGTCGCGGACCGCTTCGCGCGCGGGCGCATCCGCGTCACCGACGCGTGCGAAGGGTGCGGGCACTGCACGGCGACCTGCACGAGCAACGTGCGCGTCCACGAGGAAGTCGCGCTGCACAAGATGGTCGTCGACCCGGGCTGCATGAAGTGCCTCGACTGCGTGAACGTGTGCCCGAAGGACGCGCTGTACTTTGGGTTTGGCGGCTTCGGCCCGGCGCGATCGACGTCGCCGGCGCGCGCGCGCACCGCGCGCTCGTTCGACTTCGCGTGGAGCGAGGAGATCCTCGCGGCGGTGGTGTTCCTGCTCGCGCTCTACGGCGCGCGCGACCTGTACCACCAGGTGCCGTTCCTCCTCGCGATCGGCGTGTCGGTGCTCGCGGCGGCGAGCGCGATCGCGCTCGTGCGGCTGTTCCGGCGGCGCGATCTCTCGCTGCAGCACCTCGTGCTGAAGGCGGACGGCCGCATCACGAAGTCGGGTCTCGCGTTCGCCGCGGTCGCGATCCTGTTCCTCGCGTTCCTCGCCGAGAGCGGCGTGATGCAGTACCGCGAGCACGAGGGAGAGCGTCGCTTGCGCGAGGCGCGCAGCGCGACCGGGAACACCCGCGCGCGGCTCGTGCGCGAAGGTCTCGACCATCTGCTCGCGGCCGATCGGCTCGCGCTGTTCCCGGACTGGAAGCACGACCTCGCGGTCGCGTCGCTCGCCGAGGCGGCCGGCGACACCGCGCTCGCCGAGAAGCACGCGACGCGCTCCGCGTCGATCGAGAAGGGCGCTCGCGAGCCGCGACTGCTGCTCGCGAGCTTGCGCCTGCGCCGCGGCGACGCCGACGGCGCGCGCGCGGCGCTCGAGGAAGTGCTCGCGATCGACCCGAAAAACGCCGACGCGCAGAGCCGCCTCGCGGCCCTGCGCGCCGGTGTGAAGCCGAACTGACCGGACCCTCAGGTCAGGGGCAGGTCACGGGCAGTCGCTGATCAGGTCGCCGATGCGGATGCGGAGGCCGTTGCTCATGTCGTACAGACCGAACAACGCGCCGCCCGCGTGCGTGCCGATCACCTGGACGTTCGCGTGCGTGCCCTCGAGCGTCGGCGTGCTCGGGATCGCGGCGGGCAGGATCAGCGTGCCGCTCGGATCGGCCGAGAGCGAGGTCGAGAGGAAGATGCCGTCGAGGTAGAGCGAGCACGCGCCGGAGATCGGCAAGGTCGCGTCGATCGCGCCCACCAGGATGAACGCCGTGGCGCTCGGCTGCAGGTGGTTCACCTGGATCGCGAACGTCGCGTTGCCGAGCGACGCGCGCGGCGGGTTGCCCGTCGCGAAGAGCACCGGCGCCGGCGAGCCGCAGCCGGGGCCGAGGTTCACGTTGTGGCGGCCGGTCGGGACGAGCGTGTTCACCGAGACGGTCGGCGCGCCGGCGCCCGCGAGCGCCTGGTCGAGCGTGACCGCGCCCGCGACCGGCGCGGCGTCCGAGTCGAACGCGAAGGTGTAGACCGAGTTCCACCGCAGGAAGTTGTTCGGCGTCGAGAACGACAGCTCGGTCGGCGCCTGCGCGAAGAGCCACTGGTTCGTGCCGTCCTGATCGATGTCGTGGAAATAGGAGTTCGTCGCGAGCGCCGACGGGCAGGTCGGGATGCGGAGCGCGAGCGCGCCGCGCGACGCATCGCGGTTGTGCACCGCGTACACGTAGTGGTAGATGCCGTCGTCCGGGCCGGTGACCTTCACGCCGACGTAGTAGCGGCCGTCGTCGACGCCGTTCGTGTTCGAGTCGACGGTGGCGCCGATCCACGAGTTGAGGATCGAGCCCGCGTTCAGCGCGCCGCTGCTCACGAGGTTCCAGCGGTTGTTCGCGGCGCTCCACGTGCAGGTCACGCGACGCCAGCCGAGGTTGTCGCTGCGGTTGCCCTCCGCCTCGCCCTGCGTGGTGTACATCGCCTGGTAGGCGAATGTCGCGCCCGCGACGTTGAGGTCGGAGTCCTGCACGCGGATGCGGTGGCCGACGGGCAGCAGGTTGTTCGCCTGCGTGGTCGACAGACTGCGCACGCCGTTGCAGTCGTTGGGCGGCGAGACCGGCGGCTCGCCGCGATCGAAGTGCGAGCAGACCGGGTTCCACACGCCGGTCCACGGATCGATCTCGTCGGCCGGGCCGAGCCAGTAGTTGTCGCCGTTGTTCGACGTCGCGTAGGTGTCGCCGCAGTTCACGCCGAGGAGTGAAGGCGTGCCGGGATCGATGCAGGTGCCGCAGCCGGTCGAGTTCGTTGCGAAGAAGCCGTGCTTCACGAAGCTGCGGTCGGAGATCTGCTCGAAGCGGCCGTTCGCGTCGCGCATGACGATGAACGAGATGAAGGGGTGGTTCGCGTTCATCGCCTGCGACCACGGCACGTTGCCCGTGCCGTTGTTGCAGATCGTCGTGGACTGAACGAAGCCGTTCACGCCGTTCGGGAAGACGCCGGTGCGGTCGAGCGAGACCATGGTCGAGAGCTGGCTGAGCCGGATGTTCCGGCCGTTGACCGTGTTCGGCTGTGCGAACGCGGAGTGCGCGACGAGGACCGACGCGGCGACGAACGCCGCGACGCGAAGCAGTCGGGTCATATCGGGAGTCTCCTTGCGGGGTCCGATCGGGGGTACGGGAGCGTTGGGTGGGCGAAATCTACCCCGGCGAAGCGGTTCTGAGGAGCCGCCGGCCGGACGACAGTCGGCGAACAGGCCGTCGCGTTGCACCCCCGTCGATCGCGAAGTATCCTCCCGACCCCCGACCGGGCCGCGAAACCTGCGCGCGGCGCCGGTCGACGTGGAGCCCTTTCACCATGCGTCTCACCTTGGTCGCCGCCCTCGCCTGGACGGCGCTCGCGTCCGTTGCGTCCGCCCAGCAATTCACTTACAGCGCCGCTGCGCTCCCCAGCCAGAACGTCTGGACGAACGGCGTCGAGCTCGCGGACGTCGACGGTGACGGCGACCTCGACATCCTCTTCGCGAACGGCTCCGCCTATGGCGGGACGGGCGGCTCAGAGGCGCAACACCTCTTCCTGAACAACGGCTCCGCCACGTTCACCGCCGCGCACGCGAACCTGAACGTCTCCAACTTCAACGCGCTGATGGTGATCGCGGAGGATCTCGACGGCGACGGCGACCAGGACCTCGTCTACGCGCCGTCCGGTCCGTTCCCCGCCACGACGCAGAAGCCGCGGCTGCTGATCAACGGCGGCACGGGCGTCTTCGCCGACTCCTCGGGGACGCACTTGCCGTCGACGACGATGGATGCGTTCTGCGTCTGCGCGGGCGACCCCGACGACGACGGCGACCTCGACCTCGTCTTCACGGACGGCGCGTCTCTCGCCGGCACGGCCGCGCAGTCGCACCTCTTCGTGAACGACGGCACCGCTCACTTCACCGACGCGACGGCGACGAACCTCCCCGCCGACACCTACAACGCGCAGGACGTTCAGCTCCTCGACTTCGACGGCGACTTCGACGTCGACATCGCGCAGTCCGGCAAGGGCGCCGCCGGCAAGCGCTCGCGCTTGTGGCTGAACGACGCCACCGCTCACTTCACGACGAGCACGGTGCTCGCGGCCGTCGGCACCAGCCTCACCTACGAGATCGACTGGGCCGACCTCGACGGCGACGGCGACCTCGACGCGGACGTGCAGTCGATCTCCGCCTCGAATGAAGGTTGGGCGCGCAACAACGCCGGCACATCGGTGACGAACATCACGTTCTCCGGCCTGAACGGCGACGACGACAACGAGATGGCCGCGATCGACTACGACGACGACGGCGACCTCGACGTCTTCGTCGGCTCACTGGACGTGAGCGAGAAGGCGTACCGCAACGACTCGCCGACCATCACGCGCGCGACCAACGTCATCGCCGCGATCGCCGACGCGACGCTCGACTTCGCGATCGGCGACCTGAACGCCGACGGGCGCTACGACCTCGTGACCGCAGAGGGAGAGTCGCCGCCGTACCTCGACCGCGTGTACCTCAACAACGGGCCGGTCGATTCGCGCGATCCGGTGGCGATGGCGCTGCAGACGCCCACGCTCGCGACGCCGGTCACGAAGTTCCACGCCCAGCTGCGCGACGCCGTGAACGACGACGGCCACGTGAACTTCACGACGCGCTTCGTCGCGGCGACCAAGGACGGGACGAGCGGCGTGCTCGCGAGCGGCAAGGCGACGCACTCCGGCACCGGCCTGTTCCGCGCCACGGTCGCCACCACCGCTTCGACCACGTGGGAGCAGCTCGCGTGGATCGCGAAGGACCAGGCGGGCAACGTCACGCACTTCGGCCCGGTCACGGTCGGAGGCTCTTCGCCGTGGACCGACCTCGGCAGCGCGAAGGCCGGGCAGAAGGGACTGCCGGAGCTGTTCGGCGTCGGCCACCTCTCCTCGGGCACGCCGGGCAGCCTGCAGCTTGTCTCCGCGCGGGCGAGCACGTCCACGCTCCTGTTCATCAGCCTCTCGAGCAGCCCGGTCGCGGTCGCGGGAGCCTGCCCCTGCGAGCCGCCGATGGTGTTCGCGAGTTG
>CAZOLL010000124.1:0-381 GCA_964580365.1 uncultured Phycisphaeraceae bacterium | reverse complement strand
CGGGCGGAACGCTCGTCGCGTTCCCGCAGGTGCTCACGCTGTCGCTGCCGACGAACACCGCGGGCGAGATCGCGCTGCCGTTTTCGTGGCCCGCCGGCATCCCCGCCGGTACGCAGATCTATGCGCAGTTCGCGATCGCCGATGCCTCGGCCACGTTCGGCGCCGCGTTCTCGAACGCGGTGAAGCTCACGGCGCAGTGACGCGCGCGCCGCGGCCCGCGGCCGCGCGGTGGATCCCCAGGAACACGAGCAGCATGAGCAGGTTCGCGGCGACCGGGTTGCGGGTCATCCAGCTCACGGCGCCGCCTGGCGCGGACCAGCGCGAGTCCTTCGTCGGCTCCGACATCGGCGCCTCACTCCGCCTGGGCGGTGGACGTGCGGA
>CAZOLL010000123.1:0-9816 GCA_964580365.1 uncultured Phycisphaeraceae bacterium | reverse complement strand
CGCGCCCGTGACGGTCCTGCTCGGCCCACTGTCCGTCCTGACGCCCGTGCCGGGCGTCCCCTCGAGCCCGCGCCGCACGACGCGCTCCGCGCGCATGTACGCCGACCCGGCGCTTCCGCGGACCGAGGCGCTCCTCGAGCTCCACACGCTCGCCGGCGCGCTCGGCATCCGCCGCGCCTTCTTCGTCGACCGGTCCTCCACGTTCCCGCTCGCCTCGCACTACGAGGTCGACGCCGCGGAGTACGGGCGCGCCGTCCGGCTGGGCGCCCGTCCGCTCTCCCCGGAGGCCCTCCGGGGCTTCGTCACGGCGGCCCTGGCGGGCCGCCAGCCGAACGTGGCGGGCTCGGGTGCCCCGTTGGGCGCCCCGTTGGGCGGCGCCGCGCCGGGCGCGCCGGGCGCCCCGGGCGCGCCGTAGCGGCCCCCGGCGCGCCACGGGCGCGCGTCCTCCGTTCGGTGCGGCATCCTGCCGCATCCATTTCGGGACCCGCCCGATCCTCCGGGCAGGGGCGTCCGCTTTATCCCTCGCGGAGTCCTATTCGTCCCTGGCGACGTCCCGTCCTCGGGCCGGCGGCGTCGCCGTCGACGTAACATGGCGTTCGGCGTCCGGAACCCCGCGCCAAACCCCGCAGCCATAAGTGCCGACTCCGTCGGCGTTTCAGGGAGTCCATTTTCTCGCAAAACCCCGCGCCAACCCCGCGCCAACCCCGCGGAGCCCCATCCCCTGTATGTATGTATCTATTCTATAAAGAGATATGATATAGAAGATGGGGGAGTGCGGGGTTTGCGGGGTCGAACGGCCGGTTCCTCTGCTTCTGCATCTCGAAAACGAAGGGGCCGATGGGGAGCGCCGCCACCAACCGGGTCTTGTCGTTCTTTCCCCGGTCCCGGCCCCGGTTTGCGCGCGCCGCCGACGCGGGGCCGGGACCCGCCCCCGCCGCCCGCCCGGAGGCCGCCGCGTCAATTCGGCGCTGTTGTTCGGGGTCTGTAAGGGAAAGCTTCGAAGTGGCCGAAAACGCATGGGGGGCCTCGTTTTTACCCGGCAACCCCGCGCTGATGGCGCAAAGTAGCCTATGCCATGGCGTTACGAGTGCGGGGTTGGTCTCTGCGGGGTTGCTGCGGGGTTGCACCCCGCGGGGACGAACCCCGCGGGACGGTGTTCGGGATCGAGACGGTGTCCGGATTCGGTTCGCGTCCCGTTCGGTTCTGGCGGCTTGGTCCGGGCGGATTCGGCGGACCGAATCCGCCGCGGATGTCGCCCTGGATGTCGCCGCGGATGTCGCCCTGGATGCCCACGCCGTGCCCACGCCGTGTCCACCCCGTGCCTACCCCGTGCCCACCGATTCCCCTTGACTCCATGCCGCGCGCCCGCGCGCGGCATTTCCCCGCGCGCCCCTGCATCTCGCCCCGATACGTTCCGGGCGGCCCGCGACGGTGCGGGCTCCAATCACGGGAGACCAGTCATGCGAAGGGAGTTCGAGGCCGGTATCCGGCCCGGCATCGCCACGCACCTCGGGGGCGCCGATCCGTTCGGATGGATCGCCGCGGCCGCGGTGGCGCTCGTTGTCGTCGCCAGCTTTGCCACGTACCGCGCCGCGATCGGGCAGGACGCCGCGCCCGCGGCCGTCGCGCCGGCGCAGGTCGACGCGACGGTGCAGCCGCCGCTCGTCGCCGAGACCGACGCGGCCGCCATCGTGGAGAAGCTCACCGCGCCGCATCGCGGCGCGGTGGCGGGCGAGGAGGATCCCGGAGCGCCCGCGGCGTTCCTCGTCGACCTCGAGCCTGCCGTTCCCGTGTTCGAGACCGGATGGCGCGCCGCGCCGTTCTCGCCGGGTTGGCAGACGGTCAACGGCTGGTTCGCCACCGTCACCGGGGACGGCGAGCACGCGCCGACGGCGGTTGCCTTCGAGGCGCACCGATTCGTCACGGGCCTGCTGTTCGTCGACCTATTCAACGTCGACGCGAGCGCGACGAGCGCTCCGCACGACGTCGAGCTGGTCGATCTCGGCACCGTGTGCCGCGTGTTCCCCGGCGCCGGCCACTCGCTGACACTCGGCCCCGGCGTCTCGCTCGACATCACGCCGGCCGACAAGCCGGTTTATCCGCCGAGCGGCGCGGACGCGAACCCCGCGGGCGGGTTCTATGCGGACCAGGTCTACACGGGGCAAACAGGGAGCGGGCGGAACCGGTTCTTGCCGGCCTACTGGTCGCTGGTCGGCGCGAGCCCCGCGGCGAGCGTGACGCTCTGGAAGCACGCGTACCGCCTCGTCGAGTTCCAGGCGTGGCGTCCGCTGCAGCGCGTCGACGGCGACGGCTCGCTGTCCCCCACCGCATGGGTCGACCCCGGCAAGTCGTGGGCGCGCCGTACGCTTCCCGTCGGCACGCAGCAGAAGGTCATCGACGGCTACTCGCCCAATCACGTCGCGGTGCAGGAGCTCGCCGCCGTCTACATCGCCGGACGCGACCCGCGCAGCTACCGGCAGCTGAAGGCGCTCGCGACGGCGTTCCTGAAGCACGACTGGTACTGCGGCGAGTCGACGACGCCGCCGTTCGTCGGCCGCGGGAAGATCCCGTACGACAACAACAGCCGCATGAAAGGGCGCAGTCTTGAGGTCTGCGCGTGGGCCTACCGATGCGCGGCGCTCGCCGGCGACACGGAGTTCGCCACGTGGCTGCGCGGTCGGGCGGCGGTGCACGTCGCCGCCATCTCGACGCTGTGGGGATCGAACCCGACGCCGTCGCGGACGAACGCCGACGGCCGTCATCTCCTCGAGCCGTGGGACGCAACGTGGTGCGTGTCGCTCATCGGCTGGGGTGCCGCGCTGTGCGACTCGTTCATTGGTACTCCGGGCGCGCGTGACTTGGCGAACCGCGTGTGCGACTGGCAGGAGGCCGTCTACCAGCGCGGGTTCGAGCTCGGGCACAAGGGCATCGCGAAGGACATCCCCGCGACCGACGGCGACCTGCGCCGCGCGACGTGGTTCCTGCTCTGGGACGAGAACCCGACGCAGGAGGACGACCGGTTCGGGCTCGCCACGTCGCAGTGGATCGTCGCCGAGTTCGACGCGGTCGGCCGCGCGAGCTCGCCGCTCGTCCGGTCGCTGCGCTCGGCGGCCGTCCACTACAACGCGAAGTTCGCCATCGTCGACCCGAGTGTGGTGCTGCGGTGAGGTCGGTCCGCTAGCATTGGTCGCACGCGCGCGCATCGCGCGCACGGAGGAACGACGAAATGGCGGCGAAGCGGCACGGGTACGGCGTCACGCTCCAGCGCACCAAGCTGGACCTCTCGGCGGGCGGGAACCAGGAGATCATCCCCGCCAGCTCTACGGCCGACATCGAGGTCTACCGCGTCGCCGGGCGCGGCGGCGTGTCGGTCGACCTCAAGGCGGGCACCACGTCGCTCACCGGCGTCATGCCGTTCCCCGCCGCGGCGACGAGCGACAACATCCCGTTCGACGGGCCGTGCGTCGGTGACCTGCCGTGGTTCGTCATTCCCGCCGGAGGCGGGAACTTCCGCGCCGACATCGGCACGAACGGATCGCTGAAGGGTGTGTGTGTGTGGGCGTACCGGCCGGTGTCGACGGCCTAACATCGTCGCCGCGCGGTCAGGCGCGGCAGAGGGCGTGTGTTCGGTGGCGCATCGTTTTTTCGTGCGCGGCGCGTGTCGGGACGCGCTAGGTTGCGGGCGTTCGGACGACGAAGCGGGCCACGGGACAGCACGCGGGCGGGGTGCGCGCGATCTTGCACATCGCGCGCACCCCGTTTTTCTTTGGTGCGCATCTCGCGCACTGATACCTTCGCGCGCGCTGGAGCCGGGTGGGGCCGGGCGGGGCTGCGGTCGATGCAGTCGATGAACAGCCCGTCCGCGCGTTCATCCAACCCCCTTGCCGGCCCGGTGACCGCCACCGGGCCGGCACCTTTCCGATGGAGCAACGTCCATGCGTGACCGCGCGAGCGACCGTGTGCATCTGGGCGACAAGGTCCGGGTCGGGAACGACATCCTGCGCGTGAAGCAGAAGCTCGCGCCCGGGACCTACGAGCTCGAGCGCAAGGACGGGACGACGCTCGCGGTCGAGGATCGCGCCATCGACGAGGTCATTGTCTCGACGTTCGGGCAGCCCTCGCGCGAGGCGCTCGCGGAGTCCGCGGTCGCGGCGCCGAGCGAGGCGGCCGCGAGCGAGGGCGGCGAGACGCCCGCGCCGACCGAGACGCCGGCGCCGACCGAACCCGAAGCGCCGCAGGCCTGACGCACACGACATGGCGCGCGGAGAGAAGGTGCGCGGGCGTCGTAGCGGCGGCGTCGTGACGGTTGACGGGACGATGTCGTCGAACTGGCACGGCCCCGACGCGCTCCGCGCTCTCCTCGTCCCCATTGCCGATCTCGCGACCGATCCCCACAACGCGCGCCGGCACCCCGAGGCGTCGCTCTCCGCGATCGAGCGCAGCATTCGGCAGTTCGGTCAGCTGAAGCCGGTCGTCGCGCGCGCGGGCGATACCCCCCCCCTTGTGGTGCTCGCCGGCAACGGCATGCTCGAGGCCGCGCGTCGGGCGGGATGGACGCACGTGGCGGCCGTCGTGCGTGAGATGTCGGACGATGAGGCGCGCGCGTACGCCATCGCGGACAACAGGGTCGCCGAGCTGTCGTCGTTCGACAAGGCGACGCTCGCGGAGCAGCTGCAGGGCCTGAGTGAGATGGCCGGCATCCGATCCGCGGGCCCGTCCGCGGACGGGTTCGACGCGAAGGCTGCCGCGCTGTTCGGCGCGACGGGATTCGACCTGAAGACGCTCGACGTGCTGCTGATGGATGTGCGCGCCGATCCGAACCCGCATCCAAGTGGAACGCCGAACGACGAGCGGGGCACCGGCGTGCTGGAGACGGAATCTCCGGATCCCGACGAGCTGCGCGTCATCACGCAGCCGGGCGACCTGTACGTGCTCGGACGTCACCGACTGTTGTGCGGACGCAGTGAGAGCGAGACGGATCTGGACCGCTTGCTCGACGGCGCGAAGGTGCACCTCGTCAACACGGATCCGCCGTACAACGTCGCGGTTGAGCCGCGGACGAACAATGCGATTGCGAGATCTGCGTCAACGCATGGACGTGTGCCCATCGGTCAGATCGAGGGTCATGGTGCGCGCGCGAGAGAGAGCAGGGAGAGTTGGAAAACGAACACAGGCGGGATGGATCTGGCGCGACATCCGTCAAAAGCGAATGCCACAGGCCCCATGCGCGCGCGCGATCGCGCGATCGCGAACGACTCGATTCCGGAGGATGAGTTTCAGATCCTCGTTGGGCAGTGGTTCGCGCAGATCGCGCGAGTGCTCGTCCCTGGACGCGCCTTCTACGTTTGGGGTGGTGACGCGAATCTCTTCAACTATCCCGCCGCGCTCCTGGCTCCAGGAAACCTGCACTTCGCGCAGGCAATTATCTGGGTGAAGGACCATCCCGTGATGGGCCGCAAGGACTTCATGGGGGACCACGAGTGGTGCTTCTACGGGTGGAAGGAGGGCGCCGGCCACTTCTTCAACCCGAACATCAAGAATGCGACCGACGTGTGGCGCGTGAAGAAGGTGCCTGGGCAGAGCATGGTGCACCTCACGGAGAAGCCGACGGAGCTCGCCGCGCGCGCGATGACGTACAGCTCGGTCGAGGGCGAGAACGTGCTCGACCTGTTCGGCGGCTCGGGATCCACCCTCATGGCGGCCGAGCAGCTCGGCCGTTCCGCGTTCCTCATGGAGCTCGACGGCGCCTACTGCGATGTCATCGTCGCGCGCTGGGAGAAGTTCACGGGCAAGAAGGCGGAGAGAATTTCCAAGTGATGCCGGAGCGCGACTTCGTCCTGCCCGGCACCGGGGGCGACGGTCGCCGCGCCGTTCCAGCCTCTTCGATGTCCAACCGGTTTCACGGTTCACAGGAGGTGCGCAGCATGAAAGTCCTGATGCAGGTCGCCGAGGTGCTGAAGCGGCAGGTGCCGCGCTTCGAGGGCGCGAACGACCAGACGCCCGTCAAGGTCGACTCGACGCACGTCGTGCTCGCCGGCGTCGTGGCGCTTGGCGGCAAGCCCGGCGCGGCCGAGTACCACGCGGTGCCGAACTCGCGCCTCGAGCTGGACATCACGGACCCGGCGCTCGCGGGGAAGTTCGTCCGCGGCGCGTCGATCTTCATCGAGGTCTCGGTTGCGCCGGATCCCGAGGCCTGACGATGGGCGCTCCGCGTCGCGCCGATCCGGGTGGGGAGGACGCCCATCGGACCGCGCGCGACGCGGAGCGCATCGCGGAGTCCGAGCTGCCCGACCAGGCGTGGGCGCCGGTGACGCGATGCGACGGCGACGAGCTGCGGGGGAAGCGGCGCGAGGAGCCGCACCCGTTCCATCTGCAGTCGTGGCAGCGTAGGGTGCTGAGTCGGATCGCCGCGCTGTCGCGGCGTCATTTCCGGGGCTCATAGAGAACAGAGCAGGAGGATGCGGTATGGCGACGAGGAAGAGGTCGGCGGGCGGCGGCGCGGGTCTGCTGCCCATGAAGAACCCGGCGACCGTTGGGGCCGGCGGGCCGCGGCGCTTCGGGTGGATCCCGGATCTGCCGGACCCGCGCGACCAGATGTACGCGATGCACCGATCGCGGTTCGACGAGCTGCCGCCGCGCTCGAGCGTTGACGATAGCGGCTGCCTTCCGGACGTTCTCGACCAGGGCAACCTCGGTAGCTGCACCGCGAACGCGATTGCGAACGCGCACGAATACTTGCAGCGTCTCCGCGTGAAGGCGGCCGGCCCCGGTGCCGCGCTGGCAACCATGCGGCCGTCGCGCCTCTTCATCTACTACAACGAGCGCAGCATGGAGGGGACGATCCAGGAGGACGCCGGCGCCATGATTCGGGACGGCATCAAGTCCGTCGCGCGCCACGGCGTGTGCTCCGAGACGGCGTGGCCGTACAACATCGCCGCGTTCCGCGCGGCGCCGCCGCGCAAGTGCTACACGAAGGCGCTGTCGCATCAGGCGCTCTCGTATGCGCGCGTCGACGGCCGATCCCTCCTGCAAATCAAGTCGTGCATCGCCGAGGGCTTTCCCATTGTCTTCGGCTTCACGGTGCTGACGTCGTTCGTTACGGACGCCGTTGCGAAGACCGGCATCATGCCGATGCCGCAGCGCGGAGACCGCGCGCTCGGCGGGCACGCGGTGCTTGCGGTCGGCTACGACGACGCAAGCCAGTGCATCATCGTGCAGAACTCCTGGGGCGACGCGTGGGGGCGCCGCGGCTTCTTCTTCATGCCGTACGCCTACATCACGTCGGACCTCGCCGACGACTTCTGGACGATCCGCGAGGCCGAGGTCCCGCCCTTCTAGGCGGGCCGCGGGCGGCGTGGCGGACCATCTCTCGCGGCGCGCGCGATCGCGGCTCATGTCGCGCATCGGTTCGCGCCGACCTCGCCCCGAGACGATTGTCGCCGACGCGTTCCGGGCGGCCGGCGTTCCGTTCCAGCAGAACGTGCGCCGGCTGCCCGGCACACCGGATCTCGTCGTCGCACAGCTGCGCCTCGTCGTGTTCGTGCACGGCTGCTTCTGGCACGGGTGCGCCCGCCACTTCCGCCCGCCGCGCACGCGTGCGGCGTTCTGGTCCGGGAAGATCGCGGCGAACCGGGAGCGCGATGCGCGGGTCGAAGCCGACCTGCGCGCGGACGGCTGGGCCGTTACGATCGTGTGGGAGCACGAGGTTCGGTTGCGCGGCGCGGAGATCGCCGCGCGTGCGGCGCACGATCTGGAGGTCTCGCGTTGAGCGGAGGAGAGAATGCCGACGCACCGAATGGCGACGGGGCTCGACCGCCCGCGGATCCGTCCGCTGGGCGTGATGCGCATGGTCCGGGAGACGCTGGTGGCGGGCCTGGCCCGGGCGGCTCGGGTGGAGCGCCGGCTGGTCCGGGAGTTCTTCGACCTACCGAACCCGCCGGGGCTGTCACGGCCGCTTACCCCGACGCAAGACGTATCGCCAGAACCTCGGCGTCGCTGAGGAAGCGGGAGCTCTCGCAGGTCGGCACGAAGCGAAGGCCGCGCGGTCGGAACTTCTCCGACATCGAGCGCGCGATGCTCCACTTCATGATGGACCCGACCGTGACGACGGACGACGTCGCGGTCGAGTCGAACATGCCGGAGAAGTCGCTGCGCTCCATCGCGCAGCAGCAGGACTGGTACGGGAAGCGGGAGCGCTTCCACAGCAAGGCCGCGCTCGAGCGGCGCGAGGAGCTGCGCCGCGAGGCGGTCGCCGACGGCGTCATGCGGTTCAAGGAGCTGCGCGACGAGGTGCGCAGCGCGGTGAAGGAGGGGCTCGCCGAGTTCAAGGGCGTGATGCGCGAGAAGTCGTACGAGTCGCGCGGCGGCATCGACGAGGCGGAGGACGTCCCGGCGAAGGCGGACGCGAACGGAAATCTGGTGACGGGTCCGAAGGTCGTGAAGCGTTACGCGGAGCGCGTGAAGTCCATCGCCGGCCTCTCCCGCCTGCTGCAGACGCTCATCGAGGTCGACGCGAAGCTGACCATGGCGGAGCTGGGGATCGACGACCAGCCGTCCGGGCCTTACGAGGTCGCCATTGTGTAGCGGGGGATCGGTCCTCTAGGATTCATCCGTACGGCCGGCCATGCGCCGGACCGCCGAGGGCGCGGTCGAGAGAAGAGCCGCGGAACAGGTGACGGATCCAACGCAGGGCTCGTGCTTCGGTGGGGATCCTCCGGGCACCCGCCCGTTCGCCGGCCAGCCGGTCCACGACAATTCACGGGCGGATGCGTCCGCCCCGGCGCCGCCGACCCGGAGATCCCGCGTCGCGCGCGCCACCATCCAGTCCCCGACCTTCATCGCCGGCGTCGTCCTCACGGCGGTCGGCACGTTCCTGACGATCCGCGGATACGCGGACCTCGGCGGCGTCCTCATCGCCATCGGGTCCGCGCTCGGCGGCGGGAACGCGGTGCACCGGATGCACAAGGGAGGTCGATGATGCGCGACGCAATCCGCAGGTGGTCGGCTCCCCTGCTGATGGTCCTGCTGTTCGCAACGGCGCTGCACGCGCCGTCCTGCGGGGCGATCATCGGTCCCATCATCGCCGACCCGCCGTCCACGGTCGACGAGGAGGCGCTCGAGCTTCCGGACCGGTACGAGGTCGACGCGGAGACGAGCGCGCTACTCGACGTGTGCGATCGGCACGACCTCTACGTCATCTCCGACGTCGACCTGACGCGGCTGGAGAAGGACGTCGCGCTGCAGGCCAGCCAGCGGCTTCGCAATCTCATCACGGGCTCGAACTGAACACGATCCGCGCGGGGGAACCGCGCTCGAGGAGACAGGATATGCTGAAGGCTTCCTTCCGCGCGGCGGCCGCCGCGCTTCTGTGTCTGGTCGTCGGGATCATCTCGACGCAGGTCGTCGGCTCCGTGGCCGAGGCGCGATCCCGCGCAGCGATCGAGGAGACGCTGACGAAGTACACGTCGGGCGTCGCCACGATCGGCGACGGCCAGACCAGCTCCGGCATCTTCAACGCGAACGCGACCGGGATCTCCGGCGACATGGTGAAGCTGTTCAACACGGCGGTCCACCACGCGTCGCATCTGCACTTCCTGCGCGGTACCTACACGTTCGCGCATCCCATCGTGAGCGGGCGGAGCAATATTGAAATCTCGGCCGACCCGGGCGCGAAGTTCGTCGTCGACAACGACGACGCGACCGGGCTCTTCGACCTGAGCGGGTCGAACACGGTGCTGCGCGACCTGTACGTCTCGGTCGATGGATGGACCAACGACCAGGAGGTCATCAAGCTGTCCGGGGCGTGGCAGAAGATCG
>CAZOLL010000122.1:0-9820 GCA_964580365.1 uncultured Phycisphaeraceae bacterium | reverse complement strand
GAAGGCCTTGCGCGTCGCATCGTCGAGGGCGACGTGCCCGAGGGGCTGAAGAACAAGCGCGTGCTCGTGCTCGACCTCGGCGCGCTCGTCGCGGGCACGAAGTTCCGCGGCGAGTTCGAGGAGCGGATGAAGGCGGTGCTGAAGGAGGTGCAGGCGGCCGAAGGCGAGCTGATCCTCTTCATCGACGAGCTGCACACGCTCGTCGGTGCCGGCGCGGCGGAAGGCGCGGCGGACGCTGCGAACCTCCTCAAGCCGGCGCTCGCGCGCGGCGAGCTGCGCTGCATCGGCGCGACGACGCTCGACGAATACCGGAAGCACGTCGAGAAGGACGCCGCGCTCGAGCGTCGCTTCCAACCGGTGCTCGTGGGCGAGCCGTCCGTCGAGGACACCATCGCGATCCTGCGCGGGTTGAAGGAGCGCTACGAGGTCCACCACGGCGTTCAGATCAAGGACGAGGCGCTCGTCGCGGCCGCGCGCCTGTCGAACCGGTACATCACCGAGCGTTTCCTGCCGGACAAGGCGATCGACCTCGTCGACGAGGCGGCGTCGAAGCTCCGCATCGAGATCGATTCCATGCCCGCGGACCTCGACGAGATCGAGCGGCGCACCCGCCAACTCGAGGTCGAGCGTCAGGCGCTGAAGAAGGAAACCGATCGCGGAGCACGGGAACGCCTCGAGAAGCTCGAGAAGGAGCTCGCGGACCTGCGTGAATCGAGCGCCGGGATGAAAGCGCGATGGACCGCGGAAAAGTCGGCGATCGCGGCGCTGCGCACTCTGAAAGAGCGGATCGAGAACGAGAAGTCGGAGGCGGCCCGGCTCGAGCGCTCGGGCAACCTCGAGAAGGTGGCGGAGATGCGTTACGGGACGATTCCGGCGCTCGAGAAACAGCTCGCGGAACAGAACAAGAAGCTCGCGGACCTGCAGAGGGATGGGGCGCTCTTGAAGGAGGAGGTCGGCGAGCCGGACGTCGCGGCCATCGTCGCGAAGTGGACCGGCATCCCGGTGTCGCGACTGCTCGAAGGCGAGCGCGAGCGGCTGCTCCATGCGGAGGATCTGCTGCAGAAGCGCGTGATCGGTCAGGCCGACGCCGTGCGCGCCGTCGCCGACGCGGTGCGCCGCGCGCGCTCCGGACTGCAGGATCCGAATCGCCCGATCGGGTCGTTCATCTTCCTGGGACCGACCGGCGTGGGGAAGACCGAGCTGGCGCGCTCGCTCGCGGAGTTCCTGTTCGACGACGAACGCGCTCTCGTGCGGATCGACATGTCGGAGTACGGCGAAAAGCACTCGGTCTCGCGACTCATCGGCGCGCCGCCCGGCTACGTCGGATACGAAGAAGGCGGCGAGCTCACCGAAGCCGTGCGGCGGCGCCCGTACGCGGTCGTGCTGTTCGACGAGATCGAGAAGGCGCACCCCGAGGTGTTCAACGTCTTCCTGCAGCTGCTCGATGACGGTCGCCTCACCGACGGGCGCGGGCGCACGGTCGACTTCCGCAACACGCTCGTGATCATGACGTCCAACCTCGGCTCGGACGCGCTCGCAAACCTCTCGCACGCGGACGAATCCGAGCGCAACGGCGTCGTGCTGCGCGTGCTGCGCACCGCTTTCCGTCCCGAGTTCCTGAACCGCATCGACGAAGTAATCTTGTTCCACGGGCTCGATCGCGAGCACATTCGCCGGATCGTCGGAATCCAGTTCGAGCGCGTTCGACGGCTCCTCCAAGACAAGGGAGTGCAGCTCGAGCTCACCGACGCCGCCGCGGATCGTCTCGCGGACCTCGGTTTCGATCCGACTTACGGCGCGCGTCCGTTGAAGCGCGTTCTGCAGGAGCACGTGCAGAATCCCCTCGCCCTGGAGCTCCTCGGAGGGAAGATCGCCGATGGGGATCGAGTGGTGGTCGACGCCACGGGGAAGGGATTCGAGTTTCGCACGAAGAGCGGAACCCGGGCTGCGCGTTGAAACGTCGCCGGCCGATGCAGAGCGTTGGAAAGCCGATGTTGCCGGGCGCTCGTCCCCCCCTATAGAATCCGACCTCGCACCAGCCCGAAGAGGGCTCCGCCCCACCCGAGGCGGTTGGAGAGCATCATGAACGACCCCTGCGAATCGTCGCAGGTGAAAGCGCGCGTCGGTCGTGCCGCAACCAGAGCGGGCGCGGTGCTGGCGTCGATTCTCGGCCTCAGCGGTCTGTGCGCGATCCCCGTTTCCGATGAGCTGCAGGCAGCGGCGCCGCCGTTCCTCTTCCAAGACACCGATCACGACGGTCTCGCTGACGCGTTTGAAACCTACCTTTCGACCGCTTCCACGGACCCGGCGCTGGACGCAAACCCGCTGCAGGCGGACACCGACGGCGATCAGCTCCCCGACGGGTTCGAATACTGCCTGTCGCACGGCGCCGACGTGACGACGGCGAATCGCGCCTACTCGATCGTCCCGACGCTGACTCTCGGGACTCAGCAGTTCGAGGACGAACTGCTGATCACCGTGTACGCAATCCCGGGCGACCTCGTGTCGATCTCGGAATTCCACTTCCTCGCTGCGGTGCTCACCGCTTCGGGCCCGGTCCTTCTCGACCTGACCGAGCTGTTCGCTCGCAACGTTGAGGCGGTGGGGGGCGCGCTGTTCGGCCCGTATTCCATGGCGGCGCTCCGAGTGCGCATGCCGGTCGCATGGCTCGAGGCGTTCGACTCCGTCACGTTCGGCGTCGGCGGCTCGGTGTCGGGCGTGAAGATGGGTGACACGGCCATCGTCAGCGCGAAATCCGGTCGCACGACTCGCTGGCGCTTCCAGGCGGTTTCCGGCTTCACGAGCGGCGACGGCGATCTGACGGGCAACGGCGAGCCACAGGGCTTCCCGCCGTCCAGCGCGATTCCGAACTCCGTGTGCCACGTGTCGGTCTCCTCCGTTCCAACGAGTATCTCCGGCATCACCTCGACCGTGACGGTCTCTGCCGGTTGCCAGGCGGCGACCTGGGTCTGCTACCCGACGGACTGCGCCGTCTCGGCTGCCGCGGGAGCGCCGAAACTGCTCCTCGACGTGCTTCAGTTGTTCTGAGCACGCGAACGAGCAGTTTTTCGACGCCCGCGACCGCCTCAAGTCCGCTCTAGTTCGTGGATAACCCCGATTCGGTGATTCGAAGAGATTGCCGAACGATGGGGAACAACCCACTTTTCCTCGCGCGTCCAAGTGCGCGCTGATTGCTCGATGACTGAGGACACCGACTTCGAACTCGTCCGGCGCTGTCAGTCGGACGAACCGGACATTCACGAGCCCGCGTTTCGTGAGTTGTTCGAGCGGTATCGGGATCGGGTCTACAACACTGCGTTTCGAGTGGTTGGCAATGCGTCGGATGCTGCGGACGTCAGTCAGGAAGTGTTCCTGACCATCTTCCGCAAAATCGCCGAGTTCCAGTTCAACTCTCGCTTCTTCACTTGGCTGTATCGGATCACCGTGAACCTCTCGATCGACCGCCGCCGCCGCCTGAGCGCGCTCCCCCCGACCGTGGGTGAGAGCGGGAGCGAGGGCCTGCTGGCGGGCATCGAGGACACGGTCGAGAACGACAACGACGACCTCGCGGACCTCGAGTTCATCGAGCGTCGCGTGCAGCAGTCGATCACGCGTCTGAGCCCCAAGCTCCGTGCGATCGTCGTGCTGCGGTACATCGAGGGGCTCGCCTACGGCGACATCGCCGAGGTCATGAGCTGCTCGATCGGCACCGTCAAATCCAGACTCAACCGTGCCCACCGGAACCTCGAAGTGATCCTGAAGCCCCTCGTCGAGGAGCTGGCAGGAAGGGAAGAAGGATGAACGGATCCGATCACGACCGCGCGCTGGAGTACGTCGACGGCGAGTTGAGCCCAACGGAGCGCGCGGCTTTCGAACGCCGACTCACGGAGTCCGCCGAGCTGCGCGCGATCGTCGTGCGCGCTCGAGTCGTTCGCGGGCTGCTGTCCGGCCTTCCGCGCCGCGGTGCGCCCGAGCTCTCGTTCGACTCGATTTTCGAGCGCACGCGCGTTCACGAGCTCCCGGCGCTCCGCCGGTTGTTCTCGACGCTGCCGCGACGCCTCGCTCCTGAGTCGATCTTCTCGCTCGCGCTCCTGCGCTTCCGGGCGGACCGCCGTCGCCGTGCCGCGACCGCCGTGGTCCGGCAGATGCCGCGTGTCCGTCGCGTCGCCCAGCTCGCCGCAGCGGCTGCTCTCGTGCTCTGCACGTGGAGCATCTTCGCCGCCGCGCCGCGCGACGTTCGGCCGCAGGGCGACGCCGGGGTGCGCTTCGATTTCCGCATCGTTCGTGTTCGGCCCGGCGCCGGCGGCCCGGAGTCGGCGACGCACATCTGGCCGCCGTCGTTCTTGTCCCCCGGGACCAGCGGCTCGACGAAGGACGGAGGTGGGCGATGAACGTTCGCCTCTTCCTTCCGATGCTGGCGGCCCTCCTCGGATTCCTCCCCGCCTGCGGGCCGCAGCCGACGCTCTCCGAGATCGCAACGGTTGTCGCAGAAAGCGGGACGAGTGTGGTCGCGCGCCGCGTGTACCACGACTACGCGGGTACGTCGCCTTCTGGCGTCACCGAGCGGCTCGTCGTCGCGCCCGACGGTCGCGCGAAGCTCGAGTTGCTCGAGCTGAACGGTCTCGCGCGGTCCGAAATGACCTCGCCGGAGATGATCGCCGCGTTCGATCGATTGGCGCAGCAGTACGCCGCGGGTCACGGCAACTTCGCGCTGAAGGTCCGCGACTTCCACGTCGTCGACCTCGCGTTGTTCGAGGCGAACTACTCGTGCCAGGTCCTCGGAGACGGGGGGCTCATCGCCGGGCGGCCGACGTTCGTTTCGCGCGTCATGCCGCGCGTTCTCGACCGCCCGTGGTACGAGGTGTGGGTCGACGTCGAACGGCACAGCGTGCTGAAGTACATCGAGCACCTCCCCACGGGCGAGGTCGCGGCCGAGATGGAGACGCAGTCGATCGAGTTCAACGCCGACACGTCGAACGAAACGTTTCCGGTGCTCCAGGTCGGCCCGTCGATCCCGGTCACGCTCGGCACTCTCGCCAGCTACCTCCCGCAGGGATTCAAGGCGTGGCTCCCGGTCGGCGCGTCCGGCTACCTCCCCGCGGGGTTCGTCGAGTCGGCGTTCGAGGTCACGACGCTCGTCGGCTTCCCGACGATCCGCTGGCGGTGCACGGATGGAGTGCAGGAGCTCATCGTCGCCGAATACCAGGCGCTCCAACTGCCGCCGCCGTCCACGGCGAGCGCCGAAGGCTACACCGGCCTCACCCAGGTCGATCTCAACGTGTACGGCTCGTTCGTGAGCACCGACTTCGCGCTGGGAACCTCTCCGACGGATCGCGGCACCCAGATTCACGTGCTCGGCAAGGTCGATCCGGAAGAGATCGAGCTTCTCGTCGAAAGCCTCACGCGCGTCCTCTGACGCGCGGCCCGCCTCACGGCTTTTTCTTCTTCTTGTCCCCGCCCGCCTCTTTCGCGGCCGTCCGCGAGTAGTGCGAAGTGACGTACTCCTTCCACTTCGTCTCGAGGTCCTCGGACGTCCAGCCGAACACCGCCTGCAGGCACTCTTCCTCGTTCTTGTATTTGCGGCACTCGAGCACGTACCGGTTGAACTCCTCCGGGTGCTCCTTCATGAGCATGTCGACGATGCTCCAGGACTTCGCGAGGTCCGCGTAGTCGAGCTTGTTCAAGTCCTTCTTGATGATCTCGATCCACGGGTGGGGCTGCTCGAGCCGGCCGTCGATGAGATCGAAGCAGACGAGCTGGTAGGCGTTGTCCGCGTCCTTGTCCGCAATCTCGGTCTTGCCGGTGTACTTGGTCTGCGTCGTGCAGTAGACGCGGTTCGCGCCGAACGTGTCGGTGGCGGCGTAGGCCGCAAACCCTTCTCCGAGCCACGGGTGCATCGCGGCGCCGCCGCCGGAGTACCACTCGATCCAGATCTGCGGGATGATGTGCGCCATCTTCTGCTCGAGCGGCGTGGAGTTCTCGAAGCCGGCGGCGAGCGGCGACGGATTGAAGCTGTGGAAGTTGCCACCGTCCTTGTAATGCTTCTTCTCCTCTGGGTCCATTTGCCGCAGGTTCTTGTCGACCCAGTCGATCAGGTCGACGAACGTGCCCTGCTGGCGGACGTGGAAGTAGATGAACTCACCTTTCCACGGCGCAAACTCCGGCTCGAGACCGAACCATCGATTGCAGCTGACGACGAGCTTCTCGGCGAGAGCCGCGTGGCGCTTCACCTCGTCCGGCGGGAGCTCCGCGCGGATCGAGAAGCGCTGAGTCGTCATCGAGTTGACCTTTAACCCGAAGAAGTCACCCATCTCCTTCGCGGCCTTGGCGTCGGCTTCCCTGTTGTTCTCCGCGACGTCAACGAACGACTTCACGTCCGCGTCGAGCGCGCCACCCGCTTTCGCGGAAGGAGATCCTGGCTTGGTCGCCTTCCCGCCCTTCAACTTGTCGGTGGCCGCCTTCTTCGCCGCCTCCTTCTCCTTGCGCTCGTCGTCCTTGCGGCGCTTGTCTTCCGCCTCGATCTCCGCCTTCGTCTTCCACTCGCCGTTCACCTTCGAGAAGCCGAGCGCGCGGCGGGCATTCTCGTGGTCGGGATCGACTTCGAGGATCGCGCGGTAGACCTTGGCCTTCTCGCGGCCGAGCCCGCTCTCGGCGCACCATTCGGCGAGCTCGTTCAACGCGATCGGGTCCTTCTTGTCGACCTCTTCCCAGCGACGCTTGAAGTCGTCAGCCGGGCTCGCGCCGCCCTCTTCGATCTTCGCGACGTCCGCCATCGGGATCGTGACCGCGCCGAACTTGGTCTGCACGACGACCTGCGACGCGCTCTTCTCGGTGATCGTCCCTTCCACCGTGCGGCCGTCCTTCTTCGTGACGACGTCGGCGAGGGAAACGCGCGGGCCCGAGGCGAGCAGCGCGACCACGCCCGCAATGCACGTGATCAGGCGGACGCGTCGTTGAATCGACATGGACTCTCCTTCGGACGATGTTCGGAGTCGGCGGTGATGCGGCGAGGGGGCGCGAAGGCGCCGAGTATAGGTCGATCCTTGCGTGCGGGCAATTCAGGGATCGGGCGTCATTCGACCGGGGGCTTGGGACCCTGCGAGGCCGCCCAACTGGCGAACTCCGCGTCGATCTGATCCGCGTCGACGCCGAACGCCTGCATGAACGCGACGTCCTCCGGTGTCTCCGTCTTGGGTTCGCCCTTCTGCTCGTACGCGAGGCGCACGTACTCCGGGAACTCCTGGGGATGCGCTTCGAGCATGAAGCGGATGAGGAAGTAGCTCTTCATGATCTCCCGGGCGTTCAGCTCCTCGATGAACTTGCCCTTCATCTCGGAGAGGCGCGGCATCTGACTGCGGAAACCGGGGTCGGCGATCTTCTGGTACCACTCCTCGAAGGTCTCGATCCCTCGCTCCCACTTCTCGACCTTCGGCACTTCCGGCGTCGGCTCGAACTCGCAGATGCTGAGCGTGCGGTAGCCGTTCAGAGTGCCTTCGTAGTAGTGCGCCATGCCGTCCTCGACCCAGCCAGGGACGCGCGCGCCGCGCTTGAACCGGCGGATCAAGAGGTTGCCTTCGTACATCGTGAGGAAGCCGAGCTGCCCGACGTTCTTCGAGCCGCCGCCCTTCACGTGTCGCCCTTCGGAGCTGACGATCAGCGGTCGCGGGAAGAAGACGGGGAAGCAGTTGGCGTCGGCGTACCGCGCGTTGATGTTCTTCGGGGTGATGTACAGCGTGTCCATCAGCCCACCCGGGCGAACGAACTTCTCGATCAGGCTGACTTCCGGCATCACGTACACGGCAATCGGGAAGAAGCCGATGATGTACTCCTCGCCCTCGTTCGGCCGCATTGCCGCCATGAAGTGCGTGTACCCGGCTTCGAGCGTGTCGAGCGTCTCCTTCTCGAGCTCGGCGTCGAGATTCGAGCAGAGCGTGAAGTGGTCGCTCTGCGTCACCTTCAGCGTCGTCTCGAGCATCTCGGGGATCTTCGCCTCGGCTTGGAGCTTGTAGATCTCCTTCCACTTGAGCCACTGGCCGTTGTAGAGCTCGTACCCCTCCCAGCGTTTCGCGTCCTCCTCCTTCACCCACCGGCCCTTGTAGAAGACCTTCCCCTCGGCCTTCATCGCAGCCGTCATGTCGGACTTGTACTTCTCGAGCTCCTCGGGGGAGAACCAGCGACCCTCGTACTGCACTCGGCCGAGCGCCTCGTTCGCTTGGCGATGCGACGGGTCGAGTGCGATGACGCGCTTCGCGATGTCGAGGTAGCGGTCCTTGATCTTCTTGTCCCGCGCGTAGCACGCGGCATCCCACATCTTGTCGGCGTTGTCGCCCGCGTCCTTCACGAGCTGCTCGAGCTCTTCCTTCGGGAGTCGCTGCTTGTCGATGCGGTCGATCTTCGAGCGCTCGATCGTGAACGAGCCGAACTTCGTCTCAATGGTGATCGCGGTCGCATCCTCCTTCGTCACCTTTCCTTCGAGCTTCTTGCCGTCCTTCAGGAAGAGGATGTCGGCGCGAGCGACCGATGCGAAGGCGATGACAAGCAGGGCGAGCACCGCGACGGCGCGGCGCGGATTGAACTCGGACATGCGGGTCTCCAACTCGACTTCCCGACGGACGGTATCCCGGGTGGGGGTGGTACGCAACCGCAGCGGGAGCTGCCCGATAGAATCCGCGCCGAATGGAACAGGATGCGTCGCACGGGCCCGCGGCCGGGTTCGAGCCGTTCGGCCGGTACTCGCCGGTCCGCCGGCTCGGCGCGGGGTCGTCGGGCGAGGTCGTCCTTTGCGACGACCTCTGGACCGGCCGGCGCGTCGCGATCAAGCGCGTCGGCTCGCGGGCGCCGGACGCCGGCGCCGCGGGCGTCGAAGGGATGCTCGATGAGGCACGACTCCTCTCGCGGCTTCGCTTCCCCGGCGTCGTGCGCCTCGAGGACGGTTCGATCGAGCCAAGCCGCGGAGCGTTTCACGCAGTGTTCGAGTTCGTGGCGGGCGCCGACCTGCGAGCCGCCGTGTCGGGACGTTCGCTCGTCGGCGTCGCACCTCTGCTCGCGGACGTGCTGCGCGCGCTCGCGATGGTCCATCGCTCGGGGCTCGTCCATCGCGACCTCAAGCCAGAGAACGTGCTCGTCGCGGACGACGGTGGCGCACCGCGCGCGGTCCTGATCGACTTCGGCCTGGCGATCCGCGGCGCGGCCTCCGCTTCCGCCGGCGGCTCGCTTGCCTACCTCGCGCCGGAAGTCCTGCTCGGAGCGGGCGCGACCCCGGCATCCGACATCTACTCGCTTGGCGTCGTCCTCTTCGAAATCGTCTCCGGCCGCCGTCCGGACTCCGGCCTCTCCGCGATCGACGCGATCCGGCGCAAGCAGTCGCAGGACGTCGAACTGCCGAAGGACGTCGAAGCCTCGGCCGAAGTGAGATCGCTCGTCGCGAGTCTCCTGCGCCGCGACCCGGCGCTGCGGATCGGCAGCGCGGTCGAGGTGCTCGGAGCGCTCGCGCGCGCTCTCGACCTCGATCTGCCGGTCGAAACGCGCGCGACTCTGCTCGGACGCGTCGACTCTCTCGATCTCCTGGCCGGCGACGTGACGGACCGATGGGTCGAGCGACTGCTGGCGCTCGGCCCCGGGGCGTCGTGCCAGCGGCTTGCGCCCGGGCTCGGCTCGCACTTGGGCGGGCTCTGTCTCGCTGCCGCTGCAGTGGGACGACCGGCGACATTGCTCGATCTCGGCGCATGCGACGCAGCCGGAACGGCGTCCGCGCTCACTGCGCTCTGCTCCGCCTCGGCTCCGTTGCCGAGATCAGCGGCGATCTTCGCCTCGGCGAGCG